>CANJZR010000015.1 GCA_947479075.1 Planctomycetaceae bacterium | reverse complement strand
CTTTGGCAGTGCTGATTCTTCTTTGCGGATGCGGCAAGAAATCGGACGAGGGATTTCACACCTACAATGATCCCGCCTCGCCTTCGCCTCCCGAAGCTGGGTCAGGAGTTCTGATTCCTGCTCCGGGGTCGCCTCCCGCATTGACGCCCGATCGCGAACCGTCGCCCGTCACTGCGACGCCGGACGCAGCAGCGCCAAACTCCGCCGCTGCTGCCCCTGCTGTCGAGACGATGCCCGAGAAAGCCGCTCCTGGCACTCCGACCGCTGTCGCCCCGGCAGAGACACCAGCAGCGGCTCCTGCTCCCGCGGCACCTGTCGCTCACGAGCTGGCTCTGTCACTCCCGCCTGCACCTCCCGCAGCTGTGCCTCTCGGGGACTTGGCCAGCGCGGGTGGCGTCCCCATGCCAGCCCGTGAAATCAAGCTGTTGATCCCGGAGAAGGAGTTCCAGGTCGAGGGCCCGGATGGGGCCATTCGAGTGTCGTTCGACGACATCGATCTGTTGAAGGTGTTGAACGCGGAACCGGTCCCCAACGATATCGAGAAACATCTGCCCAACTGGCTCCGTGGGCTCGACGGGAAAACAGTCCGCATTCGAGGCTGGATGTATCCACCGAATCAGGAAACCGATATCCCCGCCTTTCTGTTCGTACGCGACAACCAGATCTGCTGTTTCGGCCGCATGGCCAAGATCTATGACAAGTTTGGCGTGAAGCTGCGCGAGGGCGTCACGACGAATTACATCCAGGGGCGACCGTTTGATGTCGTCGGGCAGATGGTCGTGAAATCAGTCCTGCTGGATGGCGAGTTGTTCTTTCTCTACAAGATCAATGACGCCGTCATTCTCGATAAGTAGCTGCGTCGCAGTTGCCACCAGTCTGGGTTATTTCGTACTCGTTGAATCCATCAAACTGACAACCACTCCCGCGTCTCGCATGGTCGGCTTTCGTCCGTGGGCCTGTTCAAAGCGCAGGAGCGCGGACTGAACTATCGCTGCATTAGTGATGGTCCCCCCTTTTAAACCGAGCAGGTACCCCATCTGAAATGAATTGTTTGGATCGATCTCTTCGTCGTTCTTATCAGAGGTATCTTTTGCGTTTCCAAACCAGTCAAAGATCGTCCACACACCGAACAGGAGGTCACCAACGGTCGAAAGAGCTTCAAGAAGGAGGTACACATGCCTCTCCAGCGAGACCGGATCTTCCAGGACAAACGAGAATTACCCCAATTCGGATCATGCGATCTGCGAGCTTTACTGAAGAATTGTTGTTCCGTATCAACGGAGTTCACACTACGGCTTCACCGGCAGCGTGATCCACAGGTTGTCCGTGGTCACCTTCAACCCGTTGATCGGACCTTTGGCGGCGTGTTTCAGGTCGGGCCCGGTCGTCTGACCAATGATCCGCAGCGGGCCCTTCGCAGCTGCAGCGTCGGCAGCCACTGACAACTTGAGAGTCGCAGCCTTCGAGGTATCGCCTTCCGGCTTCGACTCGATGGGCTCCAGCGTCACTCCGGCGGGCAGGCCTTCCACGGTGAACAGAATCGGAACATTGAGTCCGACAAGTCGATTGATCGTGACGGGGATTTCGAGCGGCTTCGTCCGATCGAGAGTGAACCGATTGGCGGCCACCGACAGCTCAAAGTCGGGAACCTCGGGACCAATCACTAGAGAGTAGAAGTGACGCTCGCTCCCATGCCCATAACGGTCCGTGACCTCCAGAATGTACTCCCCGTCGCCAGGGAAGGTGAAATCAAAGCTTGGGTCAGCGGAGTCGCCTTTATCGTCCTGCTCAGTGATCAGTTCGCCATTCGCGTTTCGCAACCGGACTAATGGATCGAGCCACGAACCAACGCCTCGTGAGTGCGTACGAATGCGAACAGTCTGCCCCTTCGTCGCCATGAAGCGATACGTGTCGACGTCCCCCGGCGCTTCCACGACTCCCGATGTCGAGCTGAAGATCGAGATCGGCTGCGAGGCACTGGCCGGGTCCTCCACGATCGCTGTGCCCACCGGCTCAGGCAACTGGTCCACAGTAAACGCGGTAAAGGGCACCGCACCTCCGGCCAGCGGAGCCAGTCGCAGCGTCCCCAGTTCACCGACCAGAGAGACCTTTTCACCAGTGAGGTTCCATCCGCCGGCTGCGAACTCTCCGCCCTGCCTCACCAGTGGAAACAGATAGTCGATGGCCGGTCCGGTGGTCAGATGAAGTCGATAGATCGAATTGGGGCTGCCGGTGTATTCAATGCTCGAATTGGCCTCGGCTGGAAAGCCGAAGATCCGGACAAACCACGTTCCGTCGACGGGTGCCGTGAAGACGATCTGCGGATCGGATCGGAACGAATCGTCATTCTGGGCCACGACGAACCCCTTGCTGTCAGCGATCTGCATCGAGGCATCCACCGGGGACGGCAGCGTGCGATTGGCATCAAGCGAAGCGATCAAGGTCTGCCCAGCCTTGAGAGTAATCGCGAACGTGTCGATCTCGTGCCGTTTGTCGAGAGCCCCATTGATGGTCACAGGTAGACTCGCGACGGCCTGGGCTTCCTTGGCAGCGTTGTTGGGCTCGACCTCCTGGATCTCGGGCATGGTCCCGACAACGAACGGCAACAGGTCACTGGCCCCCTCGGCATTATGCCATCGCAACCATCCCACACCGGGGCGTGCCTCAGCTGTCGCGGTAATGACATATTCATCGGGTTTGTCGCTCGGCGCGACAGTCAAATCCTGGCGATCAACCAGCACTTCGACGGGAGCGGTACCGACGGGGCCCAGCAGTTTCACCTTCGCGGCCTGGCCTGCCTGAACCCCCGCGGGATACAGCGAGGTGACACCGGGAACTTCCGCATGTGCCAGCTGGGGCACCAGCCATCCCAGCAAGAGCACTCCCAGACTGGCACGCGTGAACAGCGAACGTGCCGAAACCTTGATTTCATGAAGCAGCAAAACACCAGCCTCCTCAGTGCCCCGCAAAAGTGCTGAGGCGTGAACATTCAGTATCGTTACTGACCCGACCTGAGGGAAGTCGCAAGTCCTCTATTCAATTCATTACACACCTCATGGCATGTTCAACTCAGTGGGACAGACTCGCCTGACATTGCCCGGCACACTTCTTTTCGTCCTTCGTTCCCTTCCTTCACTTTTGTTCAATTTTCTTGGCTGCTTCACAAACTGTTCGTACCATCACAACAGTTTGTTTTTGAACATAAGGCAAGCAAGAAAACGAAGAAGAAAGAGAAGAAGAGCAGCGAAAGTTTTAGCTGTATCCTGTGATATTGAGCGTGACTGAGCAGTGACTCAGGCCACTGTTAGTGCAGGTGAGCATGTTCCAATTCGAGCGTCACGCGGCTATTCGAAATCATCCTCATCGTCACCCGGATCGCCGCCGAATCCAGACTGACGGGAATGCCAGTCGGCGAGCGTACAAATGACTTCACGGCATTTTGCACCGTTGTAGTCCCCGACGATGCCATCTTCCGCCATCCAGTCGATCATACGAGCTGCACGACCGTACCCGATGCCCAGCGCTCTCTGCAGCAAAGACACGCTGCCACGTCCTTCGTTGATGACGACTTCGCAAGCCCGCTGATAGACTTCGTCTTTGGCGCGGGCGTTGTCGGCAGGTCCGCCGCCCTCTTTGTCTTTATCCTTACGCATCGCAGCTGCGGTCGCTTCAGCGATCTCGGCGGAGTACTGCGTCGGCTGGTCGCTGAAGAACTCGATGACGGTATTGACCTCGTCATCACTGATGTAGGTTCCCTGCGCACGGGAGAGCGTACTCGTGCCCGGAGCGAGGAACAACATGTCCCCATAGCCCAGCAGCTTCTCAGCACCGTTCTCATCCAGCACGACGCGGCTGTCGTTCTTGCTGGCGACCTGGAACGCGATGCGCGCGGGCAGGTTCGACTTGATGAGGCCGGTGATGACATCGACCGTCGGCTTCTGCGTCGCGAGGATCAGGTGGATTCCCACCGCGCGGGATTTCTGAGCCAGGCGGATGATGTGAGCTTCGACATCCTTCCCGCTGGTCATGATCATGTCGGCCATTTCGTCGGCGATGATCACGATGTACGGCATCTTCTCGGGAATCGCCTCCGCTTCGTAGCTGTCGGGGTCGATGCCGAGTCGATCGAGAACCTCTTCCTTGCCGAGCTTGTTGTAGCTGTCGAGATGACGCACGCCGACGCGGGCCAGCAGATCGTACCGCTCTTCCATCTTGTCGACGGCCCAGGCCAGCACCGCTTCGGCCTTCTTCATGTCGGTGATGACCGGATGCATCAGGTGTGGCAGCTTGGTGAACGGACTCAGCTCGACCATCTTGGGGTCGATCATGATCATCCGCACTTCGTCCGGCGTCCGGGTCATCAGCATCGACACGATCAGCGTGTTCAAGCACACGCTCTTACCCGTTCCCGTGCGTCCAGCAATCAACAGGTGCGGCATCTTGGCCATATCAACGACCAGCGAGCCCCCGCTCACATCCTTACCCAGGAACATCGGGATGCGCAGCTTGTCGAGTTCCGGACCGGTCGCTTCGATCAGCTCCTTGAGCCGGACCATCACACGGATGTCGTTGGGGACCTCGACCCCGACTGTGTTCTTACCGGGGATGGGGGAGACAACACGCACCGCAGGTACGCGCAGCGCGATCGCGAGGTCGTCCTGCAGGCTGATGACCTTCGCGACTTTCAGACCCGGTTCGAGGTCGATCTCGAAGAGCGTGACCACGGGCCCTGTGTCGATCTCCATGACCTTCACTTTGAGGCCGAACTGCTCGAACGTCTTTTCCAGTGTCGCAGCGTTGAGTTGGGCTTTCTCGGCGAGTTTCTCAAACGGAAACTCCTGGGCATCCTCCAGCAGACTCGTATCGGGCAGACGATGGACGGGGCGCGCGAGTGGAGTGCTGGAAGCCGCAGCTGCGGCCTTCGGCGTCTTGGTTCGACCTCCCAGCGGCAGGTTGACCTTAAAGCCCGCTTGCGGCGCAGCTGGGGTGCTCGTCGCGGTTGATGCAGCTGATACCGCGGCAGCTCGTTCCGCAGCACGGGTGACGGCAATCGGCATGGAGGCCGCGCGAACGGGAATTGCCTGCTGTGGGATAGTGGCCCTGTCGTATCCGTCCGCAATAGCGTCACTCGAGGGCTCTTCATAACGCCGCATCAGTGGCCGGAAAGGCAGAACCAGAATGCGGAAGGGAAGTAACAGGCCCGAGACACACCACTGCGAAACCTGGTTGTCCGCAGCCAGCAGCGACCCCGCCAGCGCCAGTGTTCCAGCGACAATCAAGCCGCCGGTCAGAGCGAAATACTTTTCAACGACAGCTCCGGCCCAGGCCCCGACCCAGCCTCCGCTCCCAATCACCGGCCCATGCCCCCATCGAGGCAGCAGCAGCTGAAGCGTCAGCGCCACCGCTGCGACCAGCAGTCCCGCTCCCAGAAGGCGTACGCCCGGATCGGGCGTCGGAACACGGCGGAACAGGCGAAGGTCAGCAAGGACCAGTAGCAGAACCACACTCCAGGCGGCTTCACCCAGCAAGGTGAACAGGGTGTTGGCCGTAATCGCACCGGGCTGGCCCGCAAGATTGGCCACCATCGTATGCGCAGGGAAAACCAGCGACGCCGGCGGGTCTGCCGGATCGTAGCTGCCAAGGCTGAGTACCAGGAACACCGAGAGGGCCAGGCACCCGAGCGCCAGCAAGTCATTTTTCAGACGCTGGAAATCGATCATGGACCTTCCGCGAAATCCGCATCGGCAATCACCATTGATGCGATCGGAAAACGCCCTTCACTCCGTTCTGTCCTCCCTGACAGGAAACAATGCGCACAGTCACCACGGGACGATCCGCTCGCCCCACTTCATTATTCTGCCCGATGGATGACGTGGCTGTGGTGCAGAGCGGCCCCTTTTGGCGAACTCCTCCGGGGAGTCGTTTGAGATAACGAATCGTTCGGTCAAACCCGCCGGTCAGTCAGTAACGGTCACAGTAGCCTTGGCGGTTAAGCCGCCAGAATGCGAGGCTCTGATGATAAATCCGCCATTTGCTATCGATTGGCTCAAGTCCTCCGACAATTTCTAGAACCCCAAAAATTGGTCGTAGACTCGGCGATGTCTGAGGCGTTCCTAATCTCGTGTAACCGTCGTGAGATCACTTCTCACGCTTGGATTGCGCACTCCAAATGCTGATGCAGCGCTGAAACATAGCCACTTCGCTGGCTAGCACCTCCGCGCTTCTGCACGTATGGACGTGCAGAATGGACCCCGGTCGTCGTTCGACCGGGGTCTCAATTTTTTGTTAGCACTCAATGTCGTCCAAGTGACCATGGACGTTGAGGCGGACTCATGGCTCGTCTGAACCAGACAGAGCTGTCCGTACGCAGAAGCCGATCAGAAAGCAGACCTTCCGGTCCGCCCCGAGTGAACGGCAAACTCCCGCCAACTCGCAATAATTATTTCGCCGGGATCTCGGGCTTGAGCAGTGGAAAGAAGATCACATCGCGAATGCTGCGGCTGTTGGTCAGGAGCATGATCAGACGATCGATCCCGATGCCCATCCCCCCGGCTGGAGGCATTCCACAACGGAGAGCTTGAATGAACTCGTGGTCCATCTTGGCCATCGAGTCCTCTTCCGAGAGCCCAGCCAGCTGGGTGCGGAAGAGATCTTCCTGCAGCTTCGAATCATTCAGCTCGGTGTAGGCGTTGGCCAGCTCCATGCGCTGGATGTATAGCTCAAACCGCTCGGCGATCGCGGGGTTGTCCTGCTTCCGCTTCGTCAGCGGGCAGATCGCGGCGGGGTAATCGATGACGAACACCGGGCCCACCAGCGAGTCCTCGACGAACAGCTCGAACACTTCGCTGACGATCACGTCAGGATGGACGTTATTGGTCTCGAGCCCCTTCTTCTTGGCGATCTCGATGATCGCTGGCATGTCGCTGATGTCGACGCCGACATGCTCCAGGAACAGCTCGGCATACGTCGCCCGTCGCCACGGCGGCGTGAAGTCGACCTCGGTGTCGCCCCAGGGCAGTACGAGTCGCTCCTGATCGGGCGGCGTTTCTCCCTTGGCAATCGCCCGGGCAGCCTTGTCTGCGAGTACTACTCGCACGCAATTCGTGATGACCTCTTCCGCGAGATCCATCATCGACCGGTAATCGCCGTACGCCTGGTACAGCTCGATCATCGTGAACTCGGGGTTGTGCGTGGAGTCGATCCCCTCGTTCCGGAAGACGCGGCTCATGTCGTAGACACGTTCGATTCCACCGACCATCAATCGCTTGAGGTGCAGCTCCAGGGCGATTCGCAGGTAGAGCGGGATGTCGAGAGCATTATGATGCGTGACGAAGGGGCGAGCGGCCGCACCACCCGCAATGGCGTGCAGAACCGGAGTCTCGGTCTCGTAGAACTTGTGCGACTTCAGTGTGGTACGGATTGAGTCGATGATCCGCGTTCGCAGCAGCATCCGGTCGAGCACACCTTCGGTGTAGATCAGGTCCAGGTGACGGTGACGCAGCAGGGTCTCAACATCACTGACGCCGTGGAACTTCTCTGGTGGCTGGGTCAGTGACTTGCAGAGGATCTTGAGACCCTGAATGAAGACGGTGATCTCACCGGTCCGAGTACGGCGCACGGGACCATCGACACCGACGATGTCACCCAGGTCGAGTTGTTCGATCAGCTGCCAGACGGGCTCGGGACAGTCGGCCTTGCTGACCATCAGCTGGATACGGCCTGTCATGTCCTGGATGTGGAAGAACTTGAGCTTGCCCTTGTCGTTGGCCAGCATGATGCGACCGGCGACCCGCACTTTTTCCCCATCGACGCCATTGTCGGCCGGGGCCAGCGCTCGCACATCGCGAATCGCCTGATGATTATCAAAACGCTGTCCGTACGGATCGTGACCGAGTTCGACAATCCTCTTGAGCTTTTCCAGGCGGACAGCTTCCAGACGATCGGGCGTAGCAGCTTCAGACATGGTCAACTTCTCTGCAATGACTTGGTGAAATTGAGAGCCAGCCAGTGGACAAGAGGTTCGGTCTCTCAGGCAGTCCCACCCGGGAGCGGGCCACCGACGACCATCACCGAAAAAAGAGAACCCCCGCAACCGTGCGGACAGCTGCGAGGGTCTTAGACTTTGGCGGATGAGCCCGAAAAATCGGGCCACGACCGTCATTACTCTGCGTCGTTGCTCTCAGCGGCAGGAGCAGCTGCCTGCGTGATGCAGAGAGATCGCTCCAAGGCCGCTGTGTTGCGATCCTGAAGCAGATTGTATGCAGTGTCGTTGAAGGCGGCTGAATCGAGGATCAGGTCGACAGCCTTACGCTCGCGGATCTGAGCGTACAGGTTCTCGATGACACCCGACTTGATCAGGCGAGCCCGCACCCGGCGTGGGCTTTCGCCCCGCTGGAATGCCATGGTCGTGATTTCCTGCTCGATTTCGAGTTCAGAGACTTCGATCTTCTCTTCGGTCGCGATGCGATCGAGGATGAAGTGCTCCTTCAGGTTACGACGGGTCATGGTCAGAGACTGCTGACGCAGGTCGTTTTCGCGAGCCATGATCTGCTGGGTCGTGAACCCGGCCTGCTGCATTTCGAGAATTTCACGACGCAGGGCGTTGTCGACCTGCTTCTCAACCATATCGGCTGGGAGTTCCCAGTTCGCCGATTCGGTGATTTTGTCCGTGATCTGCTTGCGGCAGGTCTGACGCTGCTCGTACTTGACCTGACGATCGAGGGTACGGCGGATGGCAGTCCGCAGAGAATCGAGCGAGGAGAAGCCGACGCGGTCGCAGAACTCTTCGTCGACCGTGGGAACGCTGATCCGCTTCACGTCGAGGACGGTGAAAGCGACATCGAGCTCTTCGCCACGCATTTCGACGGTGCTGGCTTCCATCGACACCTTGACCTTGGCCGTCCGGGTTTCCCCTTCCTTGGCACCGATCATCAGTGTGTCAAAGCCATTCAGCTCGCCGTCCTGCAGCTTGAGGACTGGCATGATCCGCACGAGTTGATCGTCGATCTTGTTGTACTCGACACCATTGCGCGAGATCACAATGTTGACGTTCACGAAGTCGCCAGCAGCGACCGGAGTATCGACAGGCTCTTGCGTGCCGTACTGCTCAACGAAACCGGACAGATAGCTGTCGATGTCCTGATCGGAGATTTCACGAACGGGACGGGAGAGCTTCAGGCCCTTGTAGGTGGGCAGTTCGAAAGTTGGCCGAACTTCCACGTCGAATTCGTACTCGAAGTCGGCGTCCTCAGGAATCTCAACCGTGTCGAGATCGAGGTTTGGCTGATTGATCGGATCAATCTTGGAATCTTCGGCGATCTGGTCGAGGCTGACCATCAGCACGCGCTGCTTGACCTGGTCGGCAATTTCCTTCTTGAATCGCTTCTTGACGAGCGATGCAGGCACCTTACCGGCGCGGAAGCCAGGAATCTCTGCCTTACCAGCGTATTCCTGCACAGCTTCGGAGATCACGCCCGCGATGGCATCCTTGGCAACGATGACCCGGATATGCTTTTTGCAGGGGCCGACGTCCTTGATTTCCGTCTTCAATTCCAAGCGAGCCTTGGCAGGCAGATCATCGGCCTGCGGCTCATCCAGCACCTGTTGTTCCGCCACGTTTACCGCTCCAGTCATCAGGCCATCGGGGAAATGACAGAGTCCGTTCGGACAGGGTTCCAAAAGGACAACCGACCGGTGACCGCAAAGACACGATCACGGTCGGAAGTGTCATTTCCAAAGTGAATCGATTCACCACGTCCACAATTGGGACGAGGAAAATCGAGAAGAGCGGGTGAAGGGACTTGAACCCTCGACATCCACGATGGCAACGTGGTGCTCTGCCAACTGAGCTACACCCGCAATCGGCAAGGCGGGATTATGGCAGAGGCAAAAATGTCGTCAAGCCTGGAAGGCACCGTATGGGACTGCGAATCTCGCGAAATGGCGTAAGTCGATCCAAGACCGGCAGAAACATGCCCTTTCAAACCCGGATTGATGTGTTTTCGCATCGACTGATCTCGGATACCAGCAAACACTCATCCGCCAGCCACTCCCCGGCCCCGCTCGACTCGCCATCAGGTGGCTGGAAGTTGAACCCAGCTGTGGCACCCGGCCATGTCGGGGGTTTCCCGAACGGTGAAGGGGGAATCGGTCTCGGTGCAGGTCACTTCAATCGCAAAGAGTTCGGGGCGTTTGTAGTGAAATCGATCGAGGACGACTTGAGGAGTCAGAATCTGACGGTCGAGATAAGGGACCAATTCCTCGGGATCGGTGATGCGAGTCACTGATTGCACACGGGCCAACAGTGAGATCGGGACCAGACCCGGCTCGGTCGGGAGCGTCAGTCCGTCCAGCAATGCCGCCCCCGCTGGGGTGAGCGACTCGGCACCCTGATGAAACCGCGTGGGGTAGAGCCAGAACTCCTCGTGCTCACAACGAAACACCCCGCCCGGTTCCGAAATCCCCCCCTTACGCAGCAGCACCGTCTGGACCCCGGTCGCCAAAGCCCGACAGACAACCGCCCACTCTTTCAGGGCAATACGGCATGGGTTGGCGCGTTGCGGCATTTGAACACTCTGCATAGTAAACAACCGTCCCCGTTCATCCCGGAGGGATGCCGGAGAATAGCCGGCGGTTGAGCGCAGCGACACCGCCAGCTAGTGGCTGAGCCCCCTGCCGGGGTCGGTGGCACGGAAGCCCATTGGTCTTGCTATCAAGTGGGCAGGCCATCGAACTCTTGAAGATTGCTGATGATCGGCATTCGTCGTATGTCGGCAGCCAGTCCAGCGGCAAGCAAGAAAGCGAAAACGCTTACGCGTTCTTCTTGCCACTCTTCGTCGGCGGGGCGAACCCGCGGCGCAAGGTATTCTCGGTAACGTTGACCGGGATCAGGAACTGCAGCAGGTAGTCACGACCACCGGCTTTGGAGCCTACACCAGACATCTTGAAACCACCGAACGGTTGGCGCTGGACCAGCGCTCCGGTGATCGGGCGATTGAGATACAGGTTTCCGGCCTGCAGCTCCTGGCGGGCAATTTCGAGGTTCCGGGGGCTGCGGCTGTAGACCCCAGCTGTCAGGGCGTAGTCGGACTGGTTGGCGATGTCGACCGCCTCGTCAAAGTCCTTGGCCGGAATCACGCACAGAACAGGTCCAAAGATTTCCTGTTGCGCCAAACGAGACTCAGGCGGCACATCGGCAAAGACGTGCGGCGCGACGAAGTAACCTTCCTTCGCCAGGGACTTGATATCGATCGAGACAACGACGCGATGTTCCTCGGTCCCGAGAGCGATGTAGTCTTTGATTCGCTTCTGGGATTCCTCGTCGATCACCGGGCCGAGGACGGTCCCGGGGTCTTCTGCCGGCCCTACGATCAAGGCCTCGACGGCGGGTTGCAGCCGGGCCAGGAACGCTTCGTAGACCGACTGGTGGACTACTACGCGGGAGCAGGCCGAACACTTCTGTCCGCTGTACCCGAAGGCACTGTGCAGGATGCCGACGACAGCTTCGTCGAGGTCAGCGTCCTCATCGACAATGATGGCATTCTTGCCACCCATTTCGGCGATAACGCGTTTGACGCCTTGCTGCCGTGGGTCGGTCTGAGCTGCCAGCTGGTTGATCGACAGGCCGACTGCCTGAGAACCGGTGAAGGCAATCACATCGACATCGGGGTGCGACACCAGCGCGGGCCCGACTTCTTCGCCGACACCCGGCAAGTAATTCACCACGCCATCTGGAATTCCCGCGTCGCGCAGGATCTCCATGAACTTCGCCGCCACGACAATCGACTGCTCTGAGGGCTTCATCACCACCGTGTTGCCCGTTACGAGCGCGGCGACCGTCATGCCACACAAGATCGCCAATGGGAAGTTCCACGGGGCAATGACCGCACAGACACCGCGTGGTCGGTAGAGATAGGAATTCTCTTCGCCCGGAGCATCACACTCGAGCGGCGTGTCGAGTTCCCGCATCAGATGGGAGTAGTACATGCAGAAGTCGATCGCCTCAGCGACATCGCCATCGGCTTCAGCCCAGGACTTGCCGCACTCATGAACTTCCCATGCGGCCAGCTCGAACTTCTGGTTCCGCATCTCGGCGGCGATCACTTCGAGGTAATCGGCTCGCTGCGTTGCCGGTGTCCGCGACCACTGCCGCCATGCCCGCTGAGCGGCTTCGATCGCCTGGTCGGCATGATCGACGCCCGCCGAGGCGGAGGTCCCGATCACCTGCTTCTTGTGTGAGGGGTTCTTCGACGTGATGCGGGCCCGCGTGTCGACGGCCTTGCCGTTGATGACCAGCGGGTAATCAGCCCCCAGCTGGGACTCCACATCGTCGATCGCCAGCTGCATGGCCTCGCGGTTCTCAGGGATGCTGAAATCGGTCGGCGGCTCGTTCGTGAATGCGGGAAGCGGGGCGGTCTCGATCGATGTCATGGGAGCATCCTTTCGTTCGGCGTCCATCCGGGCTCCAACCTCTTCCGGATTTCGCAGCAATTCATCAATGGGCAGATCACGGTCGTACGCATGCTTGAGGAACGAGTCGTTCGACGTGTTCTCCAGCAAGCGCCGCACCAGATACGCCATCCCCGGGAGCAGATCCCCGAACGGCGTGTAGATTCGGACACGATGACCACGCTCCGCGAAGAGTGAGGCCTGCTCCTCGGCCATGCCGTAGAGCATCTGGATTTCCCACGCATCCTTCGGAATATCCAGCTGTTTCGCGCAGGTGACTGCGTGTGCAAGGCTGCGCAGGTTGTGACTGGCGATCTGCGGCCGCAGCCAGTTGCGTTCCTCGAACAGCTTGCGAGTCAGCTTTTCAAAGTTGGCATCAGACTTCCACTTCTGTCGGAAGACGGGAGCCTGCCAACCACGGTACTCGGCGTGAATCGTTTCGTAATCCCAGTACGCCCCCTTGACGAGGCGGATCGAGATGGGAGTCCCACGTTCGTCGACCCACTCGCGAAACTTGAGCAGGTCCGATTCCGAGTCTTCCAGGTAGGCCTGGATGACGATTCCCACATCGGACCAGTCGCGGAACTCGTCCTCCAGCAGTACCTCACGGAAGATCTGCTGGGTCAGGCCCTTATACGAGGACTGCTCCATGTCGATGTGGACATAGGCTTCATTCTCGCGTGCGGCCTGCAGAATCGGACGCAGCCGGGCTTTCACCGCTTCAGAGCTGCGAACCGGATCAATCGGTTTGAACTGGCTATAGAGGGCCGAGAGCTTGAGCGAGACCTGACAACGGGGGATAAAGCCCGAGTCATCTCGGTCAATGAGGTCATTCTCGGGCCACTTATCGGCCATTGGAGAGAGGTTCGCCAGCAGATCGAGATACGCCCGCTGGTAGGCTTCCGCCTCGGGCTCGCTGATCACGGCTTCACCGAGCAGGTCGAGCGTAAAGGCCAGCCCCTGTCGACGCAGACGGTTGACGCTCTGATAGACCTGATCCGGGTCGCTCCCGGCGATGAAACGCTCCGCCATCTTGCGGACGTTGTTGCGAGCGTTCACAGCCAGAGCCTTGCCGAGCAGAGAGTCGGCATCGACGACTTCCAGAGCCAGACGGGCTGCGAGCGGCAGGTGCGACTGCACGTCGTCAAAGTATTCCTGCAGGTGCCGGGCAATCGACTCGCTCGACTTCAGCGTCGGCAGTACATCGACAAAGCGGAACATCTGCACTTTGACCGAGGGGTCGGAAATCGCCCATTCCAGCAGGTGATCGAGCCACCAGCGGCGGTCAAAGATCGTCGGTCGCCGGTCTTCCAGCGCATTCCACAGCTCCCGCCCCAGCTGGAGCGTCTCCTCATCGAGGGATGGGGGAGCAGATTTCGTTGCTTTCCGTGCCACTGTGTCTCGCGTCCGTGTGTCAGGTCCAACATTCGGGCCGCGTAGTTTAGGGGAAAGCCGTGTCGTTGTCGTGTCTGGTTTGATGCCGGATTTCGGATCGCCGCTGGCAAATTGGAACCAGCCACAGGAATGTGCAACACGCACCCTCCCTGATTTACACCAGTTCGCGAATCACTTCCCCATGGTCGATCGCGGGGACGGGCCGACCGGCGTGGTTCAGGAACGCCACATCCGGATCGATCCCCAGGACGTGAAAAATCGTGTGATGCAGGTCACCAGGACGCAACGGACGCTCTGAGGGGACTTCCCCACGGCGATTGGTCGCTCCGATGACTTGGCCGCCCTTCAGTCCACCACCAGCCACAAGAACCGAAAGCGCGTGCCCCCAGTGATCGCGACCGGGCGTCCCCTTGCTCATTGGAGCGCCGCCGTTTCCACCGTCGTTCATCCTTGGAGACCGACTGAACTCCCCGCAAACCACGACCATGACCTTACCCAGCAGGTCACGTTGTTCGAGGTCGGTCAGCAGTGTACTGACAGCCCGATCGACTTTGGGCAGATACGACTCCATCGTACTCTGATGGTCCCAGTGCGAGTCCCAGCCGCCGAAGTGGCACGTGACGATCGTCGAGCCAGCCTCCACCAGTCGACGGGCGAGCAGCACACTCTGGCCCCAGGTATTCCGGCCGTAGCTCTCCCGCATCTCGGGAGTCTCCCCTTGAATGTCAAAAGCTGCGCGAGCCTGGGCACTTGTGACCAGATCGAACGCCTGCTGATCAAAGCGACTCATGGCGGTGATGAGCCCCTTGCGGTCGGCATTCCGACGGATGCGATCCAGATCGGCGTTCAGGGTACGACGATCTCCGATCCGCTCCATCGTCAGCCCCCCGATCGCGCCGAGATTGGCAACCTGGAACTTCTCGGCATTCGGGTCGCCATCGGTTTCAAACGGGTTGTATTCGGCCCCCAGATAGTTCGCGCCGAAATAGCCGGGGCGCAGGCCGATACTGCTCGCATAGGGAACTGACGCCAAAGCGGGCATCCCGGGCTGGCGAGATCCCAGAACCTTCGCGGCGATACTGCCAAAGAATGGATATTTGCCCGCAGTCGCCCCGCCGTTGGCATCACCACGCCCCGTCAGCATCCAGTGACCACCGGTGAAGTGGTCGCCGTTATCATGGTGCATCGAGCGAATGATCGAGAACTTGTCGGCGACCTTCGCCTGGAGCGGGAAGAGCTCGCCGAGATCCATCCCAGCCACATTCGTCGGAATGTGCCGCCAGATGCCGCGGTATTCACTGGGGGCATCTGGTTTCGGATCGTATGTATCGTGGTGACTAGGACCTCCGTCGAGCCAGATCAGGATCAGCGAGGTATCCTTCTTGGCCCCCTGACTCGCAGCTGCCTGCCGGGCCTGCATGACCTGGCCGAGCGAAATCGCCCCCATGCCAGCCAGCCCCACCTGGACAAACGAGCGACGGCTGACGCCATCGCAGTAGCGAGGGCTCTGGGAACCTAGCGGGATTCGGAACATACTCTCAATCCTATTTGACCGTGCCTCGGCACACGCATCCACATCCTTTTACCTTAGTTAAAAAATCGGCGAGTGTGTACTGCGAGTTGAATGTTTTGGGAATCAGCGGGGATGCAACTTCAATCAAACGGATCAACACTCACCGACGACCAACCCCAGAAGAATCAAGGCCAAACACGTCGAAACACTGACGATCAAGGAGCTGCAGCGGATTTCACGGCCCTCCGATCCCCAACCAAAATGGCCTCCCTGGCGATGCCAAATCAGAAGGCCCAGGGGAGTCGCGATCGAACCATATAACCACAACCCCCAGATCGGCGAGCCGTGTTTGAGCATCTCACCACAATCACCCACGCGATCAAACGCCCCGATCCCAATGTAGAGCCCGTTCGCGATTAAGCAGAATCCGGCGAAGAATCGTGCGAGAAATGCCTCGCTCAGGCGAAGCCAAATCGCGATGCCCCAGAGTCCCAGAGGGAGCATGCACCCCAGAAGCGGACCGGCCCACACAACCAGCAACGGATGCGGGTTCACAGACACATCAGTGCGAGAGATTGTCAGCGGATGAAGTACAACACACGAAACGTGTCCGCCGCTGACGATGGCTCCGATCACGTGGCCCAGTTCGTGGACCACCTGCATACCCAGCCATGAACCTAGTAATGAGGTAATCACCAGAATTGGCGGACGAACGTTCATGTGTCGGCGTCCGCCAGTGACTCACCTAGAAAATCCCGAGTTTATCCCGGGCATCGTCGGTCATACGGGCGGGCGTCCACGGGGGAGACATGACCAGGCGGATCTTGGCTTCGGTTACACCGGGCAGTTGCTCCAAAGCCGTTTTCGCCTGATGGACAATCTGCGGTCCAGCGGGGCAGCTGGGACTGGTCAGGGTCATTTCCACCTGGACCAGACCCTCGTCTCCCTGGTTGATCGTGTAGACCAGGCCGAGGTCGACGATGTTAATGAACAGCTCGGGGTCGATGACGCTGCGGAGTGCTTCGATCATCTGCTCTTCGTCGGCATTG
>CANJZR010000014.1 GCA_947479075.1 Planctomycetaceae bacterium | reverse complement strand
TGGCATTTCGTACAACACCCCTGGCCGACGCGTGCAAAAAGGACACGCAAGTAGTCGTAGATCTCCGTAATGGTCCCGACGGTGCTGCGGGGGTTGCGACTGGTGGCTTTCTGCTGAATCGAGATTGACGGGGCCAGCCCCGTGATCGAATCGACCTCGGGCTTGGGCATTTGCCCGAGGAACTGCCGGGCATAAGTCGACAGAGACTCGACGTACCGCCGCTGGCCTTCCGCATAGACCGTATCAAACGCGAGCGAGCTTTTGCCCGACCCCGATACCCCCGACATCACCACCAGCTTGTTGCGGGGGATAACGAGATCGACATTTCGCAGGTTATGCTCGCGAGCCCCTCGAACAACAATATCCGCAGCTGCCATCCCGGCCTCAATCCTGTTGCTTTCACACTCCCGATCTCGGGGGCCGGCACCTGGGATGCACCGCACCAAGAAGAATTGTTTCCAGTTCACGCGGAAGGGCAAGGGTGAGACTGGATTAAGTCAGAATCAAGTGGGTCAAACACCACGGGGCGAAATTATCGATGGATCGACTCAATCAGCCGAATGGCAGCAGATTCGTCGTAATCACTTTCCGGAACCGTGAGATAGATGCTGGCATACCCGGAATGCGAAAAGACGCTCCCGAACACCGTTCGCGATCGACTCTCAGTACCGTCATCCTCAGTGTCAATCGTTGTCGAGACATTGAAAAAGCGTTCTTTTCCCTCGACCGTGATTCGCATTGTCTTCTCGTTTTCAGCGCGAACTTCTTTGTTACGAACTTTGGAACTGGAGCGAGCCATCAAACTTGAAAACCCATCGTCCAATTGAGCTTCGGTAATTTCTTTAGCTGCGTATTCGATGATCATCAGG
This sequence comes from Planctomycetaceae bacterium, assembly GCA_947479075.1. GTDB lineage: Bacteria > Planctomycetota > Planctomycetia > Planctomycetales > Planctomycetaceae > TH-plancto1. The sequence goes on along the minus strand of CANJZR010000014.1, from coordinate 15,627 downwards.
TAGCGATCGAGCGATTGTTCGCCTTCGCAGAATATGGCCATCTTTGTTTTTTGTCCCCAGTAAGACATTCGGGATCCAGCGGCGGGTCGATAATCCGAGGAGAGGTCAATATGGAAAATCTCACGCTGGATCGCCAGTACCTCTTCGGGATCTTCGGTGAATTGAGGGCCATTGAAGTAACAGGTCACCCCACCACATAAAAAGAGTAATCCCACAGCGAGCGAGACCATCAAGGCGAATGGTTTGATGGCCCAACTTTTAGGTGTTGTGGCATCCTCAAGAATGCGTTTTGCCTTTCGAGGGCGTTTACGCTTCCCAAGAAATGCTTCGCCCTCGTCGTATGTTGGCTCTCCATTCTCGGGATCATCGGGACGGGCCATATTCATTTCTTCTGGTAATAGACTTTCAACTTCGTTGGATTCTTGACGCAGTGACTCTCCAGGCCACAACCCGAACACTCCGGGTACCAAGCAGCCCCTACACAGAGTGCGCAGCCGTAAAAGTGATTGTTTCCAGTTCACCGCGAAGGGCAAGGGTGAAAGAGATTTAGACAGCGGAGGGTGAACGCCGGGGGTGTTTGTGAAGCTGCCGGACTGGCAGAGGGGAAGAGGAAAGGGGAACACTAATTGGCACTGATTGACACTAATCAAGAGGAGTGAACATCGGTGTCAGCATGGAAACGCGAGCGATCAAGTCATGTCAGAGACATTCCGAATCAGTGTCGATCAGTGAAGATTAGTGTTTCTCATACTTCTTGGTTCAAAGCTCAACTCCGGGCGCTGACGCTTCCGGCTCACTGGGGGATACAAACGTAAACAACCGGCGGGCTTTCGCACGCCGGTTGTTGAGAGATTCGAAGAAAACCGAGTCTGCGATCAGACGCCGGGGATTTCCAGGTGCTCTTCGCTGGCGATCTTCCGGATCTTCTGCAAGGCCCGGGTTTCGATCTGGCGAATGCGTTCCTTGGTCACGCCGTGACGCTCGCCGACCTGCTCCAGAGTCAGGGGCTCGGTGCCGTCATCGAGGCCGAAACGCTCGATGATGATGCTCCGCTCCCGATCTTCCAGCTGTTGCAGGATCGACATGATCACGTTGTGCTGCTGCTCGTTCGTCCGCTGATCTTCGTAGGGGTTACGGCGATCGTCGGTCGAGTAGTCGAACATCTCGTCATTCCCGGTGCGGAACCGGTCCTGACGCGTGTATTCGGCGGGAATCGACCGGGCGTAGTTCTTCATGATCGCCCAGGTGGCGTACGTGGAGAACTTGTTGCCGAGAGCGAAGTCGAACTTCTCGACTGCCCGGAACAGGGACATATTGCCGTCGCTGACCATCTCAAAGAAGTTCGACGAGGCTGTCATGTGCCGCTTGGCGATCGAGACCACCAGCCGCAGGTTGCTGCGGATCAGGAAGTTCTTGACCTGCTGAGCCTGCTCCAGCAGCTGTTCGAGCAGTTCCAGATCGGTCGCCTTCGGGTGCTGGCGGTCGATCCGGTCACGCAACTTGTGAGCCCGATACTTCAGATAGTTGAACTTCCGGAAGTAATGGGCCTCCTGCTCCCTGTTGAGGAGCGGGATTGAGTAGAGGCTGGCGAGGTAAGGTGGCAAGCCCGGAGGAGGCTTCACCTTACCGGCCTTTTGGTCGTTTTCCGGGGCCTGGCACAGGATTTCCCGATCGGCGTTTGGCGAGCGGAAGGCCGGGTTGTCCATGAAGTCGATCGGTTGATCGAACAGCAGGCGAGCCCGCTCTTCGGTCACGATCCGGTAGATCGAGGCCTTGGTCCGGCAATATTCCCCGGCCAGAAGGTCGACGGAAGTCCCGCGACGGTAACGGTTGTAGATCTCGGTCCGCTGATCGTCGGACAGCTGTTCGTGAGCGTTGGGGAAAATCGCATTCTCGGGATGGTCCGCGTCATACTTTTTCAGGGTATAGCGGATGGTTTCGGGGGACCGGCCAAAGTGGCGGGCCAGACGTTCGCTGACTGCCGAAGGGCAGGCTCCGGTGCGGGCGTACTTGCGAGCCCGCAGGACAATATCCTCCCGCTCATCTTCCGAGAGCTGGGAGAATCGCGTGCCCCGCTGGATCTCGTCCTCGTGCTGAGTCACGAACCGCTCGACCGAGGAGTTCAGGAAACCGACTCGCGTGCGGTTGCCGAACTTGAAACGGCGGCTGATGAGACCCCGCTTGCGCCAACGGTCGACGGTTTTGGTCGATACGTTGTACTTGCGGCTGAGATCTTCCACGGTCAGAACCTGCTCGCCTGCCTGATCGACAGGCAGATTCGCACTGGCTGACAGATCTTCTACCAGCAGGCGGATGTCATGAATGACGGTCGCCCCATCAATCTTCAGGTCCGGATACTTATCGGAGCGGTAGCCCGTGATCTTCTCGACCAGTTCGGGATAGGTATATTCTGTGGCTTCGTCGATTTCAGTCACGAGGCTTTCGGCACGGTCAACCTGTTGAACGCGCACGTCGATCGGACTGAACCGAGTCAGCTGTTCGGTAAGCTGTCGAAGAGCGGGATGGCGGTAGCGGGTCATGGTTGGAATCCTCCCAACATCCGGGACTCAACTCTCGTCTTGAGAGGAGTTGCTCGGGAGACGGCGACTTCCTGGTGTGTCGCATCTGCGACGATGTCGCCACTTCTTGTTTGATTTTTCGAGGGATGAATCATCCCTCTTACTCAGTACGTAAAAACTAGAAGCTTGGATCAAAAAAAGGTTCGCATGTGATGCGATTATTTTTTTGACCCTCCCCTCTTGAGTTCACGTGGAGTTCTGCATATGCACACAGCGTGCCAAATTGAACTTGATGACACACCAGGGTCTTGAAGTTGTCTGTTCGACATCCGTACAATCCCCTGTGTGATCGAATTGGAGTCGGCACACAAGCAAAATGGAGTCTGAAATGCCTACTCGGTGGCTCAATTGGCAAGAACACCCACTGTTAAATCACGCAAATCCTCAATTTGGATTGGCCCAGCTGTGTGACCGATTAGCGGCGCTGTCGTGTTCTCACTCTGATTTTGGGCAATTCGCAGCAGTGGCCCTGCCGCAAATTGGGACATACTTCAACGTGCAATGGGCGGGAATTGCGTCCCGAACTCCCCCTTGGACCGTGCTTTCCGAACATGGAATCCGTCCTAGAAGTGGCCTGCCGGGCCAGCTAATGGATGAAGCACTCGACCGAGATGCAGCAGGATGCAGCGCTGTGTCTGGAGACACATCAGCAGTCATTCCCTTTGCTCCCGGCGATCATCGCGTCCTCTGCCTCTCCGGAGGCAGGCTGTCAGAAGTGCAGTTGCCGGAGCTGTTACTGGTCGGGCGAATTTTTTCCCATGTGTCCGGATTTCTGGGCACGACAGAGAAGCTGTCACGGCGACTTGATCGTTTACGAGCCACTCTGGAGATTGCGAGAACATTCGCTTCGGCTCGCGAGCCCCAGGAGTTGCTGGAACTGATCGCCAGAGAAGCCACTCGTCTCCTCAACTCAGACCGGGCGAGCATTTTTCTCTGGGACCGTGATCAGAAACAGCTGGTGGCCTGCCCTGCCCTCGGTGTCGAGGGCGGCAAGCTCTGGCTTCCGGACAATCGCGGCATCGTCGGCCAGGTCATCCACACGGGAAAAAACGTCCGTGTCGACGACGCCTATGCCGACCCGCGATTCGACAAGAGTGTCGACCACAAGGGCGGATACCGGACTCGCACCCTGATGTGTGTCCCGCTGGTGAATGCCGACGGCCAACGGATCGGGGCCTTCGAACTGATCAACAAGAACGACGGTCTGTTCACCGACGATGATGAAGAAGCCCTCTACCAGCTCGGGATTCAGGTCGCCGTCGCGGTGGAGAATGCTCAGGAGCGAGACCTGCTGGTGCGCAGCAATCGCCAGCTCAAAGAGCAGGTTACCGGCAGCTCCAACATCATCGGCGAAAGCCCCGCCATTCTGGCTCTGCGCGGGACGATCGAACGCCTGGCAGCCACCGATCTGCCTGTACTCGTCACCGGCGAAAGTGGAACCGGCAAGGAAGTCGCGGCTCAAGCACTCCACTACCGGGGGCCGCGTTCGGGGCATCCGTTTATCGCCGTAAACTGCGCTGCCCTGACCGAGACACTCCTGGAGAGCGAACTCTTTGGACACGAGAAGGGAGCCTTCACCGACGCCCACGCGACGCACATCGGCAAGTTCGAGCTCGCCCAGGGAGGAACACTCTTTCTCGACGAGATCGGCGACATGTCGCCTGGCGGGCAGGCAAAGTTGCTGCGTGTGCTGGAAGAGAAAGTCATCACCCGGGTCGGCGGAACGCAGTCGATTCCGGTCAACGTCCGCGTGATCGCCGCGACGAATGCCAATCTGACGGAGATGGTCCGCGAGAAAAAGTTCCGCCAGGACCTCTACTATCGTCTGAGTGTCGTCACCGTCGAGATCCCGCCACTGCGTGATCGGCCTGAGGACGTGATTCCGCTGGCTGACCACTTCCTGACCCGCTTCTGTCGTCAGGCAAACCGCGCGAAACTGCTGTTCGCCGACGATGCCCGCAAACGCATGCAGTCCCACACTTGGCCCGGAAACGTTCGCGAGTTGCGAAACCTGATGGAGCGGGTGGCGTTCCTGTCGGCTGGCAAGATTGTGGAGGTCAGCGACCTCGCCTTTATCCTGAGCCCCCAGAAAGACTCGTTCCAGGACCTCGCCGAGGGACTGGGGCTGGCCGAAGCCAGCGACCGCTTTCAGATTGAATATATCAAGCGGGCCATCAAACGCGTCCAGAACAACATGAGCGAAGCAGCCCGCGTTCTCGGCCTGCATCGATCGAACCTTTATCGCAAGATGCGACAGCTGGGAATGGAAGTCGACGAATCGAAGGCGTAAGCCCAAGGGCAGTGTGGCGCTTCGAGTCGGTGAAGTGGGTCGCTTCGAGGCGATTTCTTATTTCACGGTGTCAGAATCGTTCCATCTGCGATCGGCTGGCCCGGCTTGATCTTTGTGACGAGCCCCAGTTCGTGCAGCGCGAGCAGTGGGCTGATTTCGACTTGGATGTCGTCGGGCACTTTGGCCCCCATCGCCCGTAGTACTTCGCGGTTCAGGCGGCAGATCGCGGCTCGTGAAGTGTCAGGTGAGTCTGCTCCCGTTTGATTCTTGACCGGGTTGAACTCTGCAGCGCGATCGGCCTCGACCACGAGAGCTGTGGCAGCCATCGGCAGTATGTCGAAGATGAACTGCTCGAACTTGTAAGCATTCTTTGCCGTCGGCTCGGGCTGTATCCGCTCGCCAGTGGGGGCCAGATACGGAACCGGCTTGTGAGCCCGATGGTAGGGTAGGTCGCGTCCCTGGTCGACCAGTTCCTGTAGATACCCTCGTCGCACGACGTGCATGGCGGTATTGCCAGCCCGAAACCGCAACGTGCCGTCGGGTTCGACTTCCCGCGTGCGGGCGACGGGCATGTCGCTGTATTCGATGATCTGGGTCTGGCCATCGATGCTGACCAGCACCCCCATCTTCTCTTCGGCGGAGACCTTGTTGACGACCTTGGTACTCATGTCGGACTGGTGCATCTCATGCAGCCCGAGAAATGCCGGATCACAGACGATTGCTGTCGGGTTGTCGACCTGGTGGTAGTACAACGTTTCGATTCCACGCTCTCGCATCTCGTCGAGCAGGCCAGCTGTCCGCAGGGCTTTGACCATCCCACCATGGCCATCGGGGCTCAGGGCGATTTCGCCTTTGTCGGCGAGCAGAATCTGTCCCGTCTGGTCATCGACCGCTGGAAGTTTTCCCTGCCGGAAGAAGTAAACATCACGAGGCTTCAGACCGAAGAAATGGTTTTCCTCGAAGAACGCGACCGTGTCATCGTGAGTCGCATCGCTGGTCATGACGAAGTACGGGATCACCGTCCCTGCCTTGCGTCCTCGAGCGAGCAGCTGTTCGCAGAACACCTGAAATAGCGATCGCTGCGACACTGGCCCGATCGGGAACATGCCCTTCGGCTTGTCGAATCCGAGCCGTGTGCCCTGGCCACCCGCGACCAGAATGGCTCCGACGACGCCATCCCGCAGCAGCGATTCACCGCGCGCGGTCGCCTGTTGCCACTGGTCGCGGTCTTCAGGTGATTTCGGTTGTGCGATCAGCTGCGTCGGCGGTGTGGCCCGCGCGGCGCGATCTCCCCCGGAAGAGCAGTCCTCATTTCCTGCATGAAACAGCCGACTGATCAGCGGGAAATCGATCGACTCCAGCTGCGCGACCAATCGATCGCGTGCCCGATCGTCCAAATAGTCCCACCACTGCAGAAGATGGCACTGATTGTGGGTGGAGAGTTGGGCGTGGAGTTCGGCGAAACTGGGCATCAAGCTGACTCGAAATTGATGTCGTGGAAAAGCAGCCTAAGTCTAGCTGCTGTTTGCCAATCGAGTCAGCGAGAAATGGAAACCGGCTCAGAGTTGGGTAATACGGGGAAACGCTTGGGTCTAACCGCTCCATCCTCTCGAAATCCGGAGGAGAGGGTGAGTTCCGCAGAATACATTGGCCGGAGGCACGCACGTCTCTGCCGGGGCAGTGCTTTCAGTCTGGTGGCTGCAGTGGAACTGGCTGGGGTGGTTCCGGCGGCTGGGTCAAGGTCTGAGATCGCAGCACGAGAAACGCCCGCTGGCGGTTACGATTTGCCTGTTGTTGCTGCTGGGGCAAGCTTTGGTTGCTCCAGTTCATCGACATTTTCTGTGATTCCGGGCGGGAGACAGCGTTCAAATCGTCTTTCACTCGGGTCTCCACCACTCCCGGGCGATTCGGTTCTGACGGGACGATTTGCGCCCTGTCGCTGCTGTGCGATGCCAGCTTGGGCTGATTCATTAAGTGTTGCAGCTCGGCGTACACCTCCACGCTGTTCTCGACGACCAGTGAATTCCCGGCAATCACCGTTGGTGCAGACTTGGTCAGATCCGCTGCAATCGTTGAGTTGCCCTTCTCGTCCTTCAAAGTCGGGGGCGAGCCAGGCGGCAGCTGAGACTTTCTCCGTTCTTTCGCTGCTCTCGCTTCCTGTTTGTTCCGCATCTGCTGTAGCTTCGCGGCGGGGGACTCCGGGTCGAGTGGCGCTGTTACCGGCGAGCTATACAGCGACGTATCGGGAGTGAGTTCTGGAGTCGGGGGATTGATAAAACTTGGATAGGAACTCAAAGAATTCCCGGAAGTGCTCACTTCTGCGGTGGGCGGAATCGAGAATGAATCGACATTCGTGGCCACGACTTCCTGCAGGGATTTGCATTCGTAGATCGCCGTATTCAGGGAGACTGACTCGGCATCAAGGAGGTAAACTCGGACCGGCGACGCCGCCTCGAGCTTCACAGATGAGGATTGAGCAGCGTCCTGTGTTTCGGTTTGTTGAGGGGTGAGCGGTTGAATCCCGTGCTCCTTGAGGAGAACTTCGACATCCTCCGCAGAACGCCGGACATCGGCGACGGTGTACTCGGCCAGCATCGGCGTGTCGCCCGCTTCGACCATCCGGCTGACGATCTCGCCCGCTTTCAGGCCCCGTGTTTTCTCAATCTGTGCCAGAACCACGCTGGGACCGTTACCGTCCGCGCTCACGACAGCGCCCAGTGTCGCGGTGGTGGCGTGCCCCTCGGTCAAACTAAGGTTCGATGTTGCACCCAAGCCATTTTCGCTGGAGGTAGAGTGGGCTTCCTGTGCCGAGACCGTGGCCTTCACGATGCCGAGTTGCGGCATCGATAATTTGTCTTCAGCTGCATGATGCTGAGCCAGCTGGGGCAGGCTGTCCGACATGGGCAGAAGCGGCCACATGACTGCTGCCAATAAGACCAGCGAAGAGACGCTGAGAAACAGCGGCATCCACGACCGGCGATGGATCGGTGAAGTTCTTGAAGCCAGCGGGAGGGCAGCCTTGCGAGTGCTTTCAATCTGAGACAGCACACGCGAGCGTAAGTCGAAGTCGGGCAGGTCCTCTGCCAGGTCATTCAACCTCAGGCTCAAGTCCGCCAGTCCATTGAGCTCATTTCGCAGGTCCGAACGCTCGGTCAACAGACGCTCTAACTCGACGCGTTCAGCGGCGGAGAGTTCTCCGTCGAAGTACGCCGACAGTCGTTCATCAGGACCAGGAGTTGTCATGGGATCGCAACGGATAGAAGTCGAGGGACTGCGGACAGCAGGCGTCAGCCTGCCACGCGTTCAGTGGGGTCGAGGTAAAACATTCGTTCCTTCATCGTTCGACCGCCTTGAGTGTACGGTCGAGTTTGGCCCGCAGTTCTTGTCGAGCCCGGTGGATCCGGCTGCGTACCGTTCCGATCGGGCAATCGGTCAATGTGGCAATCTCTTCGTAGGACAATCCCTCGATTTCCTTAAGAATGAGGGCGGTTCGGTAATCCTCCCCCAATTCATTGAGGGCCTGACGCAGCAGCTGTTGATCCTCGGAGGTTTGCAAGGCTCGGGTGGGGTCAGAGGTGGGGGAGATGTCGTCCGGTTCGATCCCTGACTGTTCGCGGATGGCGTCCAGTGAGGCGCTCGCACGCACTCGCTGTTTGCGACGAAGAGTTGCAGCTCCGTTCCAGGCGATGCGAAAGAGCCAGGAGTAAAACGCTGCATCTCCACGAAACGAATCGAGGTTCAAATACGCCTTCAGGAATGCATCCTGAGCCACATCCAGAGCGTCGTGTCCATTCCCCAGTAGCGAGCTGAGAGTACGGACGAGGCGACGCTGGTACTTCGTGACGAGATCACCGAACGCTTCCGGATGCCCGGAGCGACATCGCTCGATCAGGAGTTGGTCATCAATGATCAAGTTGGAAGCATCCACGTCTTTAGATGATCATCAGGAATTCGGAGTTCCTGAAATCGACGAGTTGTCTGAAAAATTCTCAGGGTGTGGGGGATGGTCGTTTGGTAATGTGCAACCTGTTACGCGTTAACACGTTAGGGTTGCTGTGCGGTGTGCACGTGTCACTGGCCTGGGGGTGGAGCCGACATCATAAGGTCGACTTCACCTAAGCATCTCCTCACAATGTACCGATGCGTGGTCATCCACGATAGATCACGCGGGGCAGCGCCGGAGGCATCCTGTAGACTTGATGGCTGGCGGTCCTCCCACTCCTGCTCATTGAGGTTGCTCCATGACGCCTGGTTCTCCTTCCCTGTGGGCGATGCTGATCATCGCCATGACGTGTTCGGTGGTCTCCGCCGAGGACCGTGCGGCAGAAGAATTCTTTGAGAAAGAAGTCCGGCCGATCCTGGCTGCCAAGTGCCTGGAATGTCACGGTGAACAGGATCCCGAGGGGGGCTTTCAGCTTCTCTCACGCGAGACTCTGCTGAAGGGGGGCAAGAGTGGCCCGGCTCTTCATACAGAACATCCTCAGGAAAGCCTGCTCCTTGCCGCGATCAAACACTCGGGCAAACTCACGATGCCCCCGGAGGAGAAACTCCGCGAGGATCAGATCGCTGTCATCTCAAAATGGCTCGATCTGGGAGCTCCCTGGCCCGCAGCTGCCACAGCTCCGCATAAGAAAGAGTTCGCGATCAGCGAGGCCGACCGCGACCATTGGGCCTTTCAGCCGATTCAAAATCCCCCTGTCCCGAGTGTGAAACAGGCTGACTGGCCGCTGAATTCCATCGACAGTTTCGTTCTCGCCCAGCAGGAGGCTGTCGGGATTTCGCCCGCGCCGACCGCGGACCGTTCAACGCTCATTCGCCGGGTTTATTACGACCTGACGGGGCTGCCTCCCACGATCGAGGAAGTCAACGCGTTCGCTTCCTCGCCTGAGCCGACGGAGAAGGCTCTCGCCAGCGTCATCGATCAGCTGCTGGCTTCCACCCGCTACGGGGAGAAGTGGGCCCGCCACTGGCTCGATGTTGCTCGCTATGCGGATACCAAGGACGGCGTGCTGATGTACGGCGACGACCGGATTCGGCCGTACGCTTACACCTACCGCGACTATGTGATCCGGGCATTCAACGAGGACCTGCCCTACAACCAGTTCGTCATCGACCAGCTGGCCGCCGATCAGGTCGAGCCGCCCGTCGAGCCCTGGCGACTGGGGGCGATGGGGCTCCTCACTCTGGGGCGGTTGTATGACAACAACATTCACGATGTGATCGACGACCAAATCGACACGGTCACACGCGGGTTTCTGGGGCTGACGGTGTCGTGTACCCGCTGTCACGATCACAAGTATGACCCGGTTTCGACCGCCGATTACTACTCACTGTACGGTGTCTTTGCGAGCTGTGAGGTACCGATCGAGTTGCCACTGATCCAGCCGGCTGATCAGATCCCCGGTGGCCCGGAGTTCGAGAAAGAAGCAGCCCCCAAGCGGGAGGCCATCACCAAATACCAGGCCGACCAGCACAAGCTCCTGTCGCGAACGGCTCACGAGCGGACGGGAGACTATCTCGCCAAGGTCGCGACGACGGAGCCCGATCCGCTGGAGACTGCGATCTTCTTCTTTTCGCTCAGTCCCGATGATCTCCGTCCGCAGATCGTCGGTCGCTGGCGGCAGTTCATGCGCCAGCGGGCCACGCCGACCGATCCCGTCTTCGGACCGTGGGTTGAACTGATGCAGATCCCGACGCCTGCGCTGGAGGGTGACGCTGCCAAGGACCCCAACGCCGTCGAACAGGCCGCAGTCGCATTCTCAGCGGCCGCTTTGCCGATCATTCAGAGGTGGCGAGCGATCCCCACTGGAGTGAGTGAGGGGCAGGTGAACCCGCTAATCATGCAGGCCCTCACCGTGTTGCCCATCCGGTCGAAAGCTGATGTGGCCAGAGCCTATGGCACGGTGATGCTGCGGGTCGACCAGGATGCACAGGCGGCCAACCCACCCGGTCCCGACAGCCTCTCCCCCGAGCAAAAACAACTCTGGGAGATCATCGCCAGCCGCGAAAGCCCCAACGATATTCCGCTCAACCAGACTCGCAAGTACATGTCACGGCAGCAGACCGACCAGTTCGGTGGAATGCTGACGGAGCTGGATCGCCTGGCTGCGGTGAATGCCGGGGCGCCTCCACGGGCGATGGTCGTCCGAGACAAGTCGGAAATCTATGAGCCGAAGATCTTCGTCCGTGGGAATCCATCGTCGCCAGGCAAGCCCGTGCCTCGCCAGTTCATCGAAGTTCTGTCGCCACCCGATCGAGCGAAGTTCACCCACGGCAGCGGGCGGATCGATCTGGCGCGGTCGATCGCCTCGGAGACGAATCCACTCACCGCTCGCGTGATCGTGAATCGCGTCTGGATGTTTCACTTCGGCGAGCCCCTGGTCTCGACGCCCAGTGATTTCGGGACTCGGTGCAAAGAACCGGTCCAGATCGACCTGCTGAATCACCTCGCGGCTCAGTTCATTCAGGATGGCTGGTCGCTCAAGAAGCTGCATCGACGGATTCTGAATTCGCGTGTCTGGCAGCAGTCCTCTCACGCGGCCCCCGAGACATTGGAGATCGCCCTTCAGAAGGACCCCGAAAACTCGCTGCTCTGGCGAGCGAATCGTCGCCGTCTCGACCTGGAGTCGATGCGGGATTCACTGCTGGCCGTCGCAGGTCGATTGAAGGAGCGTAGCGGCGGCAAGCCAGTCGACGTGACGGGCAATCCCGCAGCGGACTGCCGTACGGTGTATGGGCTCGTCGACCGACAGAGCGTGCCAGCGATGTTTCGTGCCTTCGACTTCGCATCGCCCGATGTGTCGAATGACCGCCGTCCGCGGACCGTGGTCCCGCAGCAGGCCCTCTTCTCACTGAACTCTGCTCTCGTACGCGAACAAGCAAAGGCCCTCGCCGCCCGTTCTGAAGTCGCGAATGCCACTCAGCCCGACGAGAAGGTTCGGGCCCTCTACCGTCTGGTCTTCCTGCGTGAGCCAACAGAAACCGAGACTCAAGAGTGCGTTACATTCGCCCAGCAGACAACTGACCCCGCGGCTCAGCTGTCGGTCTGGGATCAGTTGGCCCAGGTCCTCGTGTCATCGAACGAGTTTCTCTACCTCGACTGACGCCCGCCCTCGCCTTCTTCCCGAGATACGCCCCATCCATTGAGGTCACTCATGTTTCCCATCACTCGTCGAGAAGCACTGCAACAGACCGGTGTCGGCTTCGGCATGCTCGGGCTGGCCGCTCTCTTGTCGCAGAACAGTCCGGCTTCGGCAGCGGAGGTGTCGCTTTCACCACTCGCTCCGAAGGCACCGCAGTTCCCGACCAAGGCCAAACACATCATCCATGTGTACCTCAACGGTGGCCCGTCACAGGTTGACACCTTCGACCCCAAACCGATGCTGTCCAAGTACAACGGGCAGCCGCTGCCGAAAGGGCACTTGTCGACCGAGCGGGCGACCGGGGCGGCACTCGAATCGCCCTTCAAGTTCGAGAAGTACGGTCAGTCGGGGATCGAGGTCAGCGAAGTCTTTGCTAAGACGGCCCAGCACGTCGACGACATGTGCATCATCCGCTCCATGCACGCGAATACACCGAACCATGAACAGTCGATGCGGCTCATGAACTGCGGTGACGAGAGACTCTCGCGGCCCAGCATGGGGGCGTGGATGACTTATGGACTCGGGACCGAGAACCAGAACTTGCCCGGCTTTATCGCCATGTGTCCGGGCTTGCCGGTGGCCGACGTGTCGAACTGGCGGTCAGCTTTCCTGCCCGGCGTGTATCAGGGAACTTACCTTGATACTCGCAAAACCACAGTCGAGGAGCTGATCGACAACATCCGCAATCCAGCTCTGTCTCTCACCGACCAAAGGCGACAGCTCGATCTGTTGCAGACCCTCAATCGTCAGCATCAGCAGTCGCGCAGCGATGAGCCCGAGCTGGAGGCCCGCATCCAGTCCTTCGAGCTGGCCTACCGCATGCAAATGGAGGCGACCGATGCATTCGACCTGGCCCAGGAGCCGCAACACATCCGCGAACAGTACGGCGACAGTATTCATGGACGCCAGATGCTGCTGGCCCGCCGACTGATCGAACGCGGAGTGCGGATGGTGCAGTGTTACCACGGCGATGTTCAGCCATGGGACAGCCACGACAACATCGCAGCTGCGCATCGAAGCCTCGGGGGTCAGATCGATGGTCCACTTGCAGCCCTCATGACCGACTTGAAGCAGCGTGGGCTGTTCGAAGAGACGTTGATCATCATCGGCGGAGAGTTCGGACGTACGCCAGCGGTGGAACTGTCGAACGGCAAACCAGCAGGCGGCCGTGACCACAACCACTGGGGCTTCTCCGTGGCGCTCGCCGGGGGCGGAGTGAAGGGCGGCATGACGTACGGAGCGACTGACGACTTCGGCTACCGGGCCGTCGAGAACCCGGTGCATGTCCACGACCTGCACGCGACGATCATGCAGCTAATGGGCTTCGATCACACCAAGCTGACGTTCCGCCACGCCGGTCGCGATTTCCGCCTGACCGATGTGAAGGGGAACGTGGTGAAAGAGATCATCGCGTAGCGTGTCTGGTCGAGTGTGCAGAGACTCTGTCGACAGGTTTTTATCGAGTCGGTCAGGCTGACCTCTCTGGCTTACCGTGTCGATTGGTCTCGTTCGGACTTTTGTTCATTGATCAGTTAATATTGGTTGTCCCGATTCATCTCCCTGAGGTCCGTCATATTGTTCGCTCCACACCCGACGATGACTTGGATTGGCAATGCCAGTACTGGTCTGCTCCGCATGATCGACCAGACGCGACTGCCGGTGGAGTTCATTGAGATCGACTGCCGCACCGTGCCTCAGGTCTGGGAGGCGATCAAAATGCTACGGGTGCGGGGAGCCCCGGCCATCGGCGTCTCAGCGGCGTACGGAGTTGTGATCGGCGTGCAGTCGACCAGCGACGCTGCACCGCAGCAGTTCCTCACGACGCTCGACGCCACCTGCTCTGAACTCGCCAGCAGTCGTCCCACAGCTGTGAATCTGTTTTGGGCACTCGACCGTATGCAGAAACTCGGCCACGGGATCGCGAATGAGCCCGGGCCGGATCGACTGGATTCTCTGCTTGTGGAAGCCCGACGAATCGAAGCGGAAGATCGGGAGATGTGTGATGCAATTGGCCGGGTGGGAGCGGCTTTCCTTCCCGATGAGTGCGGCGTGCTGACTCACTGCAACGCGGGTGGGCTGGCGACTGCGGGAAATGGGACAGCTCTCTCGGTCTTCTTCGCCGCTCATGAGCAGGGGAAGACGCTCCGCGTCTATGCCGATGAGACGCGTCCACTGCTGCAGGGAGCTCGCCTGACTAGCTGGGAGCTCATGCAACGCGGAGTGCCCGTCACGCTGATCTGTGACAACATGGCTGGGTGGGTCATGCGAGAAGGCAAAGTCCAGGCTGTCGTCGTCGGGGCCGACCGCATCGCGGCGAACGGAGACGCTGCCAACAAGATCGGGACCTACTCCGTTGCTCAGCTGGCTGCCGCCCATGGGATTCCGTTTTATGTGGCCGCCCCGAGCAGTACGTTCGACCTGACGCTACCCGACGGGACGGGGATCCCGATCGAACAACGGGCCAGCGAAGAGATCACTCACGGGTTCGGTCGTCAGACTGCCCCGACTGGAGTGGAGGTCTACAACCCCGCCTTTGACGTCACGCCGAACCACCTGATCCGGGCGATCTTCACCGAGAATGGGGCGATCACTCCGGTCACGACTGAGAACGTCAAACGCGTCCTGCAGGGGTAATACCCATTCTGGTCGTACGGGCAGGCATGACACAGGCAGTGAACCTGTCCCCAGCCTTGATCGAAACCAGCGTGGGTTACATCACCGAGAAGTAGTTGGACACCGCAAAGTCGAACGACTCTTTGGTGACATTCTTCGGTCCCTTGGTATAGACCGTGTAGTTCCGACACTGCAGCAGCAGGTCTCGCGGCTGGCAATTGCGGAATGGGCGATTGACCGCCAGATAGTGCTTCTCGATCAGGTAATCGACCGCGTCGAGATCCAGGACCAGCCCAACCTTCGGAGCCATGATCTCAAACAGCTTGCGGAAGTGTTCCCGCGATGGGTCAGGGACCATGATCTTGTACGGGATACGACGCAGGAACGCGCCGTCGACCAGCTGCTTCGGTTCGAGGTTCGTCGAGAAGATGATCAGCTGGTCGAAGGGGACCTGGATCTTCTTTCCGCTGGGCAGGTTCAGGTAGTCATACCGCTTTTCCAGGGGCACGATCCAGCGGTTGAGCAGCACCGACACCGGCATCGTCTGGCGGCCAAAGTCGTCGATACAGAACGTTCCGCAGTTGGCTTTCAACTGGAGCGGGGCTTCGCAGATCTTTGTGAACGGATTCTGGGTGATCTCCAGTTCGGCCATCGTGAGTTCACCACCGGCCACCACGGTCGGGCGTACGATCTGGACCCAGCGCTGATCGACTCCCGAAAGGTCGAACAGTCCGTCTCCCGAGTCATGCGGGATCTCTTCATGGACGCCGGGGTCGAACAGACGCACGATCTCACCGTCGATGCCCAGTGTTCGCGGAATCCAGATGGTCGATCCGAAGCATTTCGTGATTCGTTCGGCGATACTCGTCTTTCCGTTACCCGGTTCTCCGAACAGAAACATTCCGCGGCCCGAGTTGATCGCGGGGCCGAGACGCTCGAACATCTCGGTCGAGATCAACAGGTCCGAGAACGCCCGCGTCAGGTCCTCTTCGGTGACCGACTG
>CANJZR010000013.1 GCA_947479075.1 Planctomycetaceae bacterium | reverse complement strand
CGTCATGGGGTGGTGAATCCACTCGCCAATGACAGCCAAAAACACCATCCCGAATGGGAATGGAAAGAGTGATCAGCCAAGCTCAGTAACGGATCATCCGTCGACAGCAACCAGAATTGCCGTTCAGACACGCGCGCTCAAGAATGCAACACAGCACTTCAGTGAAGTCTGGGCAATTCCTTTCGCGCGGGGCATCCGTAGTCCATTACCGGGCATTTAACAGGCGGGCGGACCGCGCAGGGTCGGCAGCGACTCGTGCGAGACAGGCACTAAAACGGCCTGCCAATCGATACGGGAATTCACTTCCGAAATCGTGAATGACAGCTCAACAGCAGTGACCAGCGTCAGCGGAGCTGAGAATACGGCACAAACAGAGCAATGATCTGAATCGTGCGGTTCGTGATGAGTCGGGGAATGCTCCCCCGGGACTTTGTGGTCGTGCGATGCGTGGCTGTGCTTGCCGGAGTGCTGATGCTTGTGCCCATGCGAGCAGGTCGAGTGCGTATGCTCAACCTCAGCCTTGGTCTCGGAGCTATGGCTATGGGAACCATGAGCCGGGCAGGCGTGGTGATCCACAACCACGTGCCAACCACCATGTCCCAATGCCACCAGCAGAGCGTATCCGGTCAGGACCGCCCAGCGGAAGAACGTGGGAAGGGGCAAACGACGCATTATCGACTCAAATGGAACTGGTAACCAGTTCCCTCATTTTGCTGCGTCAAACTCGGCAAAGTCAATACCTCGAAAACCCAAACCGCGAAAAGTCAGCCAATAAAAAAGCGGCGTTTTCACGCCGCTGGAAAGTCAGTGCACCTGCCAGAACTCGAATCTGGGACCTCATCCATGTCAAGGATGCGCTCTAACCAACTGAGCTACAGGTGCTTGGGTCGGCGTTGGGATGCCGTACGGAGAGAACATTATGTCTGAATTCTCCGATCGTCAAGCGCAGGGGCACAAATGCAGCAGGTCTGATGGGCGATTGGGGAGTTTGAGAACGGCGAGTCGTCAGAGTCGTTGAAGTCTGCGTAAATGGGCGGGAAATCTTGTCCTGTCATGTGCTTCTGGCGATTCGATCTTATTCCACCCGCATCAATACGAACTTCAGATATCGAAACTCCGGGCAGACCAGCGGGGACGGGTGGTCGGCTGGCTGGCCGGTAATACTCAGGACGGTCCCTCGGCGGCGGGCATCGGAGAGTGCTTCCTGATTGATCTCCAGGAAAATCGACTCCGGAATGTGGCTGGAGCAGGAGGCTGTCGCCAGCAACCCGCCCCGAATCGTGGATTTGGCACTCGCGGCGATCAGCTTGCGGTAGGCGGCGATGGCCTGCGGGACGGACGATTCCGACGGCGCGAAAGACGGGGGATCGCAGATCACGATATCCCACATCTGCTTGCGAGCCTGGGCGGCATTCAGGAAGTCGAATACGTCCTCCGCGAATCCGGCGTGCTGTCCCGCCGGCAGTCGGTTCAGGTCCCAGTGTGATTGAGCCATGGCGATCGCTGGCTTGGCCAGGTCGACGCTGGTCACGTGCTTCGCCCCGCCCTGCCCCGCTGCCACCGAGAATCCTCCCGTATAAGCAAACAGGTTCAGTACGCGTTGCCCCGCGGCCAGCTCACGGATCTGCTTGCGGTTTTCTCGCTGATCGAGGAAGAAGCCGGTCTTTTGGCCCTTCACGATATCAGCTGTCCATTCAATGCCGTGTTCCTGGAAGCTGGCGATGTTCTCCGGGGGCAGCGATCCACAGAGCAGCGTCCCTGTTCCCCCACGCTCGCGAGATCGCAGCCACACTCCCGCCAGTGATAACGTTTCGGCGAGATAACGGCCGATCCCAGCTGCATTCCAGAATCCCGTTGGCCCCGCTCCGTCGAGCTGCATGACTGCGTATTGCCCATAGATATCGACGACCAGTCCGGGGGTGCTATCTCCCTCGCCATGCAGGAGTCGATAGCCAGTCGTGTCTGATGTCAGCGAGCGTTTGCGCCACTGAATCGCGCGTTCGATTCGCCGTCGGGCCCATTCATCGTTGAGTGGCTTCTCTTCGAGTTCGCAGGCTCGGAACGCGATCGGGCATTGAGGATCGTAATATCCGCGAGCGACCTCGCGCCCCTGCTTGTTGTCCTGCAGGATGGCCCACGAACCGCTGGGGGCCTGAGGCAGCGATCGCAGTCCCTCGGCGTAGACCCACGGGTGTCCCCGTTTGACTGTCCGGACCAGGTCACGCGACATTCGCAGAATCACGGGATCGCGCGATGACACCTTCAACAGCGAATCATCGGCCATGTGACGGAATGCCTTGTGAAATGTCGTGACGCGAGTGGCAGCTGGTCGGGGATCAGTGCTCGTCACGGGTCAGCAGGAACAGGGCCTTCTTCTCGCCCGGCAAGGTAAAGTCAAAGCCACAGCTGCGAAAGAAGTCGTCGGTGCTGGTAATCGCCATGACTTCGAAGATGTTTTGACGCCGCGCCAGGTCGACACAGGCGAGAGTCAGCCGTTTGCCGATTCCCTGGCCGCGATGCTCCGACGAGACGCACAGGCTGCGAATCTCGGCCAGCTTGCGTGAGTAGATTTCCAGTGCCACGAATCCGACGACTTCGCCATCGGCGATCGCCACAAATCCGGTGGGGATCAGCCCCTCCAGCTCATCGAGAGTACGCGGCAGCAGTCGCCCGGCATCGACGAAAGGCTGGATGAACTCATAAATGTCATCCAGATCCGCCACCGTGCTGGGACGCACTTCCGCAGTGCATGAGGAACTGGTGTTGGGTGAGGAGTCGGGAGGGATCTCGGGTTTCGACATCTCGGCGATGGGCTCAGTCAGTGAAGAGGTTCGGCTCAGGGGAGGACACACAGGGGCCTGGCACCGTGCATTCAAAGGCGGGGCGTGGACCTAGAAATCTTCGTTCGGAGATTCGTCGGTGCCCTCTTTGTCGGCAGGTGGGCGTTTGGCTCTGGGTTTGGGTGCCTTACGGAACACAGCCACGATGTCTTCGATCGGGACGACATAGAGGACATTGCCAGGTTCAAGGTCGACGGGGATTGCCTGTTTGGGGTTAAACAGGACCTTGTCGTACTTGCGGACGGGGAAGTCCTCTTTGTTCTGGACTTCCAGACTGATCTCAACGACTCGGCCAGTGATGGTGGGGATCTCGGTGCTATCTGGCAGCACGATCCCGCCCTTGGTTTTCTGGCGTCCCTCGTCCTTGCGAATCAGAATGCGTGGGCCCAGGGGCTCGACAGAGTCACTCACGGTCGTTCTTCCCGGTTCGGGAGCCAGAATCAAGAGATGCAGCGCAACAGGCAGGATTCAAGCCGATCCGTAAACCCAGCCCGAAGTTACTGAGATTATAGGCAGACGAATTCCAGGCTGTCATCGCCTGTTCCCGCCCTTGATGAGGAAATTACGCCGCACCGCGCCATGGATGCAGTGTACTGTTGGGAAAAGACTTACGGCGAAACTACTGCGTGTGGCGTGGCAGCTGGTGCCCGTCAGGACTGCGGTCCATTGGATAGAGGCACCCGAATCGCGGGTTTCCGATCCATATCAGTCGCCGGGCGGATGCCAAAAAAAGAGCCTACCGAGGGGCATCGTATGGCGTAAAGGAAAATCAACGTCTCGGGGTAAGATCCATCAAGAGACGGAGGACTCCGTTCCTCCGCACCTGAGGACTGCTTCCGTGCAACTCCGTAGACGGTTGTTCGACAGTCGGGTTTGAGCGGTGATCAAAATAAGAAAACCCCTGGAGAGTGATACCAACGCCTAAGGGCCGCATTTGGGGTCAAGGTTGCAGTAAGGGTCAGGCTGCTTACGTGACGGCAACTGGCTGATTCGGGGCGTTGGCTTTCGTTCTCTCCAAGGGTTTCAGGGTCAGACGCTGGAAATGAAATGCACCTGTCATGCCAAAACGGAAAATTTTTATTCGGCGCGTCATGATGCGAGTTTTTCCTGGTTTTTTTAGTCATCGTCTGAAAGTTTGTTTCAGTTTGTTTGACGAATCGGCGCTGAGCGCGTAGTGTGGAATCGTTGGTCGGCGCTCAAAATTGTGCACGGGAGTTCAGTAGGGCGAGTGAAAAACTCATCGACTACGCTGGCGATCTTCACTTCCACAGCAGTCTTCTACTGCATCGTGGTCTTGTGGTACGTGGCAACAAGCCATGATGCGGGCTTACGTTGTCTTCCCGCCAATGGCTCGAACGCAGACACGATTGTGGATGCCCGGGGAGCTGAGATTCGAGTGAGCCCCCTCGCCGGTGAGGATGTCGCCTCGCGTGCCGGACCTTCCGTCGGCGATGGGGACATGATCCTGCCTCGACCGGGAGACATGCTCGTCGAGTTTTATGGAAGGCCAATTCGTTCGTTCGTCGATTTCTCCTGGGCTCACACCGCTCTGCGCAACGCCAGGATTGAATCGGGCGGCGTAATGGGAAACGAGCAGGTGATTGGCCGCCTGAGCGAGTTGCTGCCCCGTACGTCCCGCCTGAATCTGATCGAGTTTCCTGATTCCACTCGTTACGTGAAGATTCGCTTTCGCCGCCAGGGGGCCGATAAGGTCGAGCAAGGCTGGCTCAAGCTGCGGAAATACTCCTCGGTACGTGTCGGAGTCACGCTGCTGTGGTTCATCCTCCAGCTGGCAATCACGCTGGTCAGTGTTCTGGCGGCGTGGCAGCGGCCGTTTGACAAGTCGCTACGACTGTTCTGCTATCTCGGCGGTGTGACACTGGTCGCTTTCGTCGGTGGTGACCACTGGTGGGTCATTTCGAGCAGTCTGCCGCTCGTGATTCCATTTACCGTGGCTGCGATTTTGCTGCCTGCGATTCTGCTGCATTTCTTCCTGACATATCCGGTACCGAAGCCGTGGTTTGTTCGATCCCCTCAAATCTCTCTGATGGCGATTTACCTGATTCCGGCGATGATGGCCTGCGGGACAGTCATCATGATTCTGGCCGGCTGGTGGTTTTCGAGGTCCTGGGGTGAGGGGCCGTTTGCTCAAGCTCTGGGGCAGACGCTGGCTCGCGGCTCTCTGCTGCTGATGAATCTGCTGCAGACGGTCGTGCTGAGCTATCTAACCGTTTCGTCTCTGTATTTTGCGGCCAGCCTGCTGGCGATGGCGGAAAGCCTGGTCCGCGCTCGCAGCCTGGTCGAACGCCAGCAGGTGCAGTCGATCCTGTGGGCCGGAATGGCGGCGTCGGTTCCCGTCTGCTACGCGATGTATCTAGCCCTGTTCAATCCCGAGCGATTCGCGTTGGGGTCCTCGCAGGGACCAATGTTCCTGGCCAGTCTGTCGTTCATGCTGGCGTATGCCATCGGGATTGCCCGATTCAAGCTGCTGCTGATCGACCAGGTCCTCAGCCGCGGGATGTGGTATTTCGTGTTGAGTGCAGGGCTGGGCATCTTTTTCAGTGCCATCGTCGGTGTGGGCTCGATCGTCCTCCACAGCCAGAACGCCTCGCTCTTTGGTCAGCCGGTCCCCATGGTGGTGGTGCTGATGCTGGTTGTGTACGTGCTGCTCTGGTTGAAGGACCAGCTCCAGCAATCGATTGACCGCGAATACTTTAGTGAGAAATACCAGCTCGACCGGGCTCTGCTGCGGATGAACCGCGCGGTCTCCAATCTGTGGGAGCGGGACGCCGTCGCAGGCAACCTGCTCGGATCGTGCTGCGAAGTCTTACGCGTGGAGCAGGCGGCTCTCTATTTATGGATGCCCGATCACACGCGTTTCGTGCTGGTTGCAGCTGTGGGCTGGCCTGAGGTGCCCGCTGCTGTTCCCGGCAGCGTTGACCAGTTGAAGTTGTTGGGGCCCGGATCCTCGATTCAGCGAGTGCCGAGTGGCGACTCGGGTGAGCAGATCCTGGTGCGCTCGATGAATGCCGAGTTGATCACCGGGCTGGAAGTCGATGGTGCGGTCGGCGGCATCGTCGCTCTGGGACCCAAACCCAGTGGCGCGGCGTTCACCGCAGAAGACGTGGCATTCCTGACAGCGATGGGGCGAATCACGGGGGTCGCCCTGCACTGCGCAAAGGTCCACGAAGACGTCTCCCGTCTGAACGAAGACCTGCAGCGTAAGATCGAAAAGATCGACGACCAGGATCGTCGCATTTCGATGCTGCAGAGCATGGTCGACAGCTTCAGCGCTCCGCAGCGGGCACTGGGAACCGGCCTTGCTGATCTGCAGCGTTCTGCGATCAAGGGGAACGGTCCCGCGATCACGCAGGTGCTGGAGTCGGTGAAGAAGATTGCAGTCAGCGAGGCCAGCGTGCTGGTCCGCGGAGAAAGCGGTACTGGCAAGGAACTGCTCGCGCGAACGATCCACGAGAACAGCTCGCGCAAGAATGGTCCCCTGGTCGCTGTCCACTGTGCCGCCCTCTCCTCCCAGCTGCTGGAGAGTGAGCTGTTCGGTCACGTGAAGGGGGCCTTCACCGACGCCCGCGAAGACAAGCAGGGTCGCTTTGCGATGGCCAGTGGCGGGACGCTGTTTCTCGACGAAATCGGTGATATCTCGCTCGAGGTACAGATCAAGCTCTTGCGAGTGTTGCAGGAGCGGACCTTTGAGCCGGTCGGCAGTTCGACGCCGATTTCGGTCGATGTCCGTTTAATTGCAGCCACGCACCAGAATCTCGAACGTCTGATCGCCGAAGGCAAGTTCCGCGAAGACTTGTACTACCGCCTGAACGTGATCAGTCTGACATTGCCTCCTCTCCGTGACCGGAAAGAAGATCTGTTCGATCTGGCGATGTATTTTCTGACGAAGGCTTCGGAACGGGCCAACAAGTCGATTTCCTATGTCGACGAGGTGGCTCTCGAAGCAATGGCCGCCTACCACTGGCCCGGCAACATTCGCGAACTGCAGAATGTGATCGAGAGAGCTGTGGTTCTCTGTGAAGGCCCCTATATCACCGTGGCTGACCTGCCCCATGCCGTGGCTCAAGCGACCTTCCAGAGCCCCTCCGCACAGGTGGTCGACCCCACTTCCACTCGTCCCCGGATCGGGCAGCAGTTTTCTTCGTCGATGGCCACTCGAACCGTGATTGGTTCCGAAACCGAACGGCAACAGCTTATCGCTGCCCTGCAGCGCTGCAACGGCAATAAGGCGGAAGCGGCGCGCCTGATGGGTATCCCCCGCAGTACGTTCTTCAGCAAGCTGCGCCGACACGGTCTGAGCTAATTTTCGACGATTCGCAGCGGCCGGAGTGGCATGCAGCCGGGACACTTCGAGCGCGGCTCATCGGCACTTCAACTGCCGTTCTATGCGTTGGAACGCCATGGGGCCCCCACTTGTGACTGAGGGAAAAGAGACCTCTTCCGGAATGTCGTTTGCAGGGATTCGTGCAGCTCATCCGTGTTCTGCAATCATGACAGTGGACCTGACATGCCACATGGACATAGGATGGTGACAACTCCCGCCCTCTCATCGAGATCCACTGTTTCACCCCATGGCCAACACCGACCACTATCAGATTCTCGGCGTCCCGCGTTCCGCCACGCACGACGAGATTCGCAAGGCCTATAAGAAGCTGGCTCGTGAGAATCACCCCGATACCAAGCCGGGTGACAAGGCCGCCGCTGAGAAATTCAAACAGGCCAGCGAAGCCTATGAAGTGCTCGGGGACGAGGAAAAACGCAAGCAGTACGACCAGTTCGGTGAGGCCTACAAATACGCTCGCCAGGGAGGTCCCGGGCCCGGTCCGGGTGGTGCCGGGCCGATCGATCTCGAATCCGTCTTCGGCCAGGGGGGTGTCGACCTCGGCGATATCTTCGGCGGAATGTTTGGCAACCGCGGGGGAGCTGGCGGAGGTCAACGTCGGAAGACAGCTGCACGGGGTGAGGATCTGCAGACCTCGATCCAGATCCCGTTTCAGATGGCAGCGACGGGCGGAAACTACGATGTTTCGATCAATCGCGATGGCAAAGTCGAAACTCTGGGCGTGAAAGTCCCGGCTGGCGTTCAACCAGGCGGCACGATTCGTCTCGCCCAGCAGGGATCGCCGGGGTCAGGTGGCGGGCCAGCGGGCGACCTGTTGATTACCGTTCAGATTGCCCCGCATCCGTATTTCCGGCGTGAGGGCAATGATGTGATTCTGGAGTGCCCGCTGAGCGTCACGGAAGCGACCCTGGGGACCCGTATCGAGGTCCCCACACTGACGGAAGGCTCGGTCACGCTGACGATCCCAGCGGGAACGTCTTCAGGAGCCAAGCTCCGGCTGCGAGGCAAGGGCTTCCCGAATCGCAAAACCGGCGTGTCAGGCGATCAATACGTCGTCGCCAAGATCGTTGTTCCGAAGGTCCTGGATGACTCCTGCAGAGAACTCTTAAATCAGCTGGCGGAAAAGCTCCCGCCCGTGGAACGCGAATGGAAGTAATCGGCTGCCCCCCGCTTTTCCCGGGGGTATCCTCATTATTTGGCCTTTTGCGGGCAAAGAGAGAGCGTGCAGTCGCCCTGTGTTTTATCGTAAGTCTTTATGTGTGATTGAGATGCGTTGTTGTTTCGTGCTCGGCTTGTAAGATTTGCCATGACCTGTCGGCATTCTGCAATCTCACCTTGACCCTTTTTTCTGATTCTTCGTATTTTCCCTCCAACTCGATCCGAGGCTCTCTCGGACCGGGACACACCTCCGATGCACCTTCTCTGCGTGCGTCACACCCCTCCTGAATGATCTGTTCCGGATCACCAGTCACCAACTCTTCCAGAATGACTTTCGTTTCCGTGCGAAGTCCCTCAAACGAGTTGGCCCAATCCCCCCTCCACCAATCCCCTCTCTCGGAAGGTTCTGTCATGAAGCGTTACGCTGCCCTCACTTTGGGTCTCCTGATTCTCGCATCGAGCTCTGGCTGCTGTGGCTGCCTGGGTTCGATGTTCGGCATGCCGAGCGGTGGTGGCTGCTGCCAGCCTTGCGGCGGCGGAGCTTACGGAGCCGGTTACCAGATGCAGTCCAGCCCCTGTGGACCCGGTGGATGCGGTGGAGCCTACGCCCCCAGCTCGGTCAGCCCGACGGCCATGTCCCCCGGCGGTTATCAGCAGGCCAGCGTGCCTTGGGGTTATCAGACCTCCGCACTCAATCCGAACCCCGTGTTCTAAATCGGGTGTCGAACGAGCCCGCCCGCAGGGGTGGGATCACACTCCCTCGAAACTGGCCGCACAGCCTTGTTCCGGTTTCTCCGCGAGCGACCTTACGGTAGACTCATTGGAGACTCGCAGGATTGCAGGGACGGCTTGCGCTCCTTTACGGGTCGTGTGGACTTGTCCGCACGCGCTGTGAAACCCAGGAGGAGTGGGGAATGTTGGCTCGTTACCTGATGTTGGCCGTTCTGGTGCTCGGTCTTGCTGGGCAGGCCGAAATGGCTTGGGCAGAGGATGCCGCGAAGACTCCGGATATTAAGACGGAGTGGGCCGGTCTCGTCAAAGAGATGGAGAGCTTCACGGAGAAAATGGAGGCACTCAAGCTTCGCTTCTCCAAAGCGACCGCTGCAGAGAAAGGCAAAATCGCGAAGGAAGCTGACGGTCTGGGCCGCAAGTTCCAGACAGCTGTGTATCCCCGCTTGATGGAGCTTGCTCCGGAAATCCTGAAGATCAATCCGGAAGATTCCGTTGCCGCTGAACTGACTCTGCAGACGCTGTTCTCCAAGAACCAGTATGCCGAGTTGGTGCGTGTTTCCGACGTGGTACTGAAGAAAGATCCCAAGTCGCAGCTGGCGTTGAATTTTAACGGAGTCGGAAGGTACGCCACGCATGACTTCGAAGGGGCCGTCATGGTCCTGAAAGAAGCCGAAGCGGCGGGAGTGATCATTCCGAATCTGGGTGGACAATACCTCGACTCCGCAGAGCAATACATCGATTTCTGGAAGAAAGAGCAGGCCATCCGCGCCAAAGAAGACGCAGCCACCGGCGATGCTCAGCTCCCCATCGTTAAGCTTAGCACGAGCAAAGGCGACATTGAAATCCTGCTGTTCGAGGACGAAGCTCCCAATGCGGTCGCCAACTACATCAGCCTGATCGACAAGAAGTTCTACGACGGGACCAAGTTCCACCGCGTGATCCCCGGCTTCATGGCACAGGGGGGCGATCCGAACAGCCGTGACAATCCAGCTGAGGCGGGGAGCGGCGGTCCGGGATACTCCATCCCTTGCGAATGCGAGTTGGAGAACGCTCGTCTGCACTTCGCCGGTTCGTTGAGCATGGCTCACGCCGGGAAAGATACGGGCGGTTCGCAGTTCTTCCTGACCCACCTGCCCACTCCTCACTTGAATGGCAAGCACACGGTCTTCGGCCGGGTCATCAAGGGGCTCGACGTGGTCGAAGCACTTGAAGTCGATGACGACATCAAGTCGGCAACCGTCGTCCGCAAGCGGAACCACGAATACACCCCCAAGACGATCCCCGATTCGAAGTGACATGATTTCGTAAATCACCGATACAGAGCCACGCGGAGTCATCCTCGTGGCTCTTTGTCATGGCAGATCACTCTTTCAGGACCTCTCGATGCCGTGGAGTCAGTACCAGTTCGGTCACACACTCCGCGTCCTGCGGGAGATCGTCGCCTGCCTCTGCGTCCTGCTTTTGTGTCTCGGCGGGCGACCTTCGCTCCTCGCCGCTGACGAGCCGCTGGTGCGGGTGACGTATCAGTCGCCGGGCCAGCCAGTTTCACCTGACACTCCTCCACCCCACGAAGAGAAAACCGTCGAGGGGCGTATCCGGGTTCAGGCTGTCGATGGCGGACTGCTCGTCGAAGACCGTCAGGGGGGACTCTGGCCGATCACTGCCAGCCAGTCACCCGCCACGGAAACGATCGCTCCGCAGTACACACCGCTCAACACAGAGGAACTGACTGCTGCACTCAAGGCTGAACTGGGCGAAGGGTTCGAGGTCTTCCCAACAACGCATTATCTCGTCTGTACGAACGCAGGCCGGGGCTACGGGGAATGGTGCGGGCGTCTGTTTGAGCGGTTGCACGCGGGCTTTCAGAGGTTCTGGAAGAGACGCATTCCCAACCTGGAAGTTCCCGAGCAGCCACTCGTCGCGATTGCGTTCGCTACACAGAAAGAGTTCCAGGACTTCCAGCTGGCCGACGCCGGGGGACAGGTCGGCGCCGCGCAGGGATACTTCTCTGCCCGGACCAATCGCATGGTGCTGTTCAACCAGTCGGGCGAGGCGGGACCGGGGCGCGCCCTCACTGCTGCACAGATCCAGAAGCAGGCCCTGCGAAACCCCATGGCCATCGCCACGGTGATCCATGAGGCAGTCCATCAGCTGTCGTTTAATATGGGATTGCAGACCCGCTACGCCGACAATCCCGCGTGGTTCTCAGAGGGGCTCGCGATGTATTTCGAGACACCAGATCTCGAAGCCCAGTCGGGGTGGCGAACCATCGGAAAACTCAATACCTCTCGACTCGGACAATATCGCAAACTGGCCAGCGCCCGTCCGCTTGAGATCCGCTCATTGATCGCCACGGACGACCGGTTTCGCGATCCCGCCACTGCCGTCGATGCCTATGCCGAGGCCTGGGCGCTGCACTATTACCTGGTCGAAACCCAGAAGGAGAAGTACGACAACTACCTCAAGAATCTCGGGAAGAAACAGCCTTTGCAGTGGAGCACCCCCGACCAGCGCGTGGCCGACTTCGAGGCTGCTTTCGGTGTGACAGCTGACGTGGAACGCGCCCTCACAAAGTACATGGCCCGCCGCAGTCCCTGACTCTCGCTGGCGGCATCCTGCCACCGTTGAGCGTCCAGGGTTTGCCGTTCTCCCGCTCGCAAACTGGAATTCCAGGAACAGGAATTGGTCCCCCTGCCGGGTGGACTACAATCCGCAAGATTTTGACCACCACGCTGGCACCTAACCCCCGGGGGCGCAAATGATTGATGCACATCCCTCGCAACGGGGTGTCTGGCAGTTGAGGGCGGAGTTCTGGACTCCTCGCCCTCTCTCAGATGTGTTTGAGTTCTTTGCCGATGCCCACAATCTGGAGGAGCTGACCCCTCCGTTCCTGAAATTTCAGGTCCTGACGCCCTCCCCGATTCCGATGCGAATCGGAACCACCATCGATTACCAGCTGCGAATCCACGGCCTGGCAATTCGGTGGCAGTCCCTCATCAGCGCGTGGCAGCCACCCTATCGATTTGTCGACGAGCAGGTTCGCGGTCCCTATTCTCTGTGGCATCATGAGCACACGTTTGAGGAACGCGACGGTGGCACCTTGATTCGTGACGTCGTGAACTACAGCGTCCCCGGCGGCTGGATCATCAACAAACTGTTTGTGCAGCGGGACCTGCAGGCAATCTTCGACTACCGCCAACAGCAAATGCAAAAACGCTTTGGCGGTCGATCAGTCACACAGGCCGATTTGCCTCTTCGATTCGCCCATCCGCAGGAGACCTGTCCATGAGCGAGCTCGTCTCTCCCAAGCAGGTCGCCCAAGCCATCGGTGTGAGCGAATCGTCTCTGAAACGCTGGTGCGATCAGGGACTGATCGAAACAGTCCGCACGGCTGGCGGTCACCGTCGGCTGGCCGTCAGTTCGGTCATGGGATACTTGCAGAAATCCGGGCATCGCCTCGTCGCTCCCGAGGTTCTGGGCCTGCCTCCGCTCACGGTTGGAGCCGGTCAGCGCAGTATCTCCAAGGCTCAAACCGCACTGATTGAGGCGCTCACTCAGGGACAGGACCTGGCGTCCCGTCAGATCGTCGTCGAGGCGTTCCTCGCTGGCCATCCCATGCATGTGATCGCCGATGAGCTGATTGCCCCAGCCTTCCACGAGATCGGCCGGCAATGGGGCTGTGGCGAAGTCGCGGTTTATCAGGAACGTCACGCCTGTGAAATCATGGCGAGGGTCCTGGCTGATCTGCGACGGATGACCGAGCGTGCGCCGTCGGAATCGCTGAAAGCAATCGGTGGTACTCTCGAATGCGATTACTACAGCCTGCCGAACCAGCTGGTCGAGCTGGTGCTGCGGAATGCAGGCTGGGACGCCGTGTCGCTCGGCTGTAACCTTCCCGCGGAATCGATGGTCATCGCCATTCAACAGCAACGGCCACGCCTTGTCTGGCTCAGCGTCAGCCATTACGAGTGCGAGGAGAGGTTCATCTCCGCAGTCGAAAGTATTCGCGCAGCTGCCTTCGCAATTCGAGCCCCATTCGTGATTGGTGGTCGGATGATGTGCGAATCGCTCCGTCAGAAAGTCGGTGAGATTGCGTGTTGCGATTCCATGATCCAGCTGGACGCCTACGCCCATGCTCTGCTGCAGACCCAGCCCAACTGACCATTCGAGTTGACGCTCTTCGATAGCAGCTGTGGTTACCAACCCGACGCGTCAGCGAGAGTGAGCGTCGGTGGCCTATGGGAGTCTCTATCACCGTTCTGCCTAAGCGATCGCCCCTCGCCCCATGCAAAAACGAAAAATCCGGGAACATGGTTCCCGGCTTTTTGTATGGATCTCTTCCAAACGCCAACTAATCGTTGGCCCGGCCCATATAGGCCCTGGTCTCGACATCGATCTTGATCTTGTCGCCGATGTTGATGAACGCGGGAACCTGGACTTCGGCACCTGTTTCGACGGTCGCAGGCTTAGTCACGTTGGTGGCGGTGTTCCCTCGCACAGCTGTGTCGGTCATCGTGATTTCCAGGATGACCTGCTTTGGTGGAGTGACACCGATCAGCTTGTCATTCCAGAACACCAGGGCGCAGGGGGTGTTCTCCTTGATGTAAGCCATTTGATCTTCGCACACGTCCTTGGCGAGCTCGACCTGCTCGAAGCTCTCATTGTCCATGAAGATGTAGTTGGTGCCATCACAGTATGAGAAGCTGCCGTCGCCCGAGCGGATGTCTGCCGCTTCCAGGCTTTCGCCGCTGCGGTAGGTCACTTCGAGATATCGCCCCGAAAGCAGATTTCGCATGCGAGTCTTGTACAGAGCCTGACCCTTGCCGGGCTTCACGAATTCGCAAGCCGTCATTTCAAAGGGCTGGTTCTCAATGACGACTTTGACACCCTTACGGAAATCGCCAGCGTTAATTTGGGCCATGGGATCTTCTCGACGTTCTGGAAACTGGCCGCCGGTGCGGCAACGAATGGGGCAGGATAATGCAGCCTGCCCGTTTTGTCACCCCGTCCGCTGGAGGTCCCGCAAGCCGGCGAGCGGGTTGCCTGCAGGAGAGGTGATTTCAACCACGGAGGTCACGGAGACACGGAGCAAAGACCAGCCGGCCCACTGCGCAGACTCCATGTCCGTACCTGGCTTCGTCCCCCCAACCACAGGTTCAGGAGCGACTTAAATCCAAACCCGTCATACCCTTCACTCCTCTTTCCCCCTCCGTGCCTCTGTGATCTCCGTGGTGAAATCACTCCCCCATTCATGCACCCGCCCCCCAAAACAAACCAAACATCGAGAATCTCCCACCCCAGGCCTCTTCCGCACACACTGTTCTTTCCGTGACTGCCCGTCTTCTCTACGATCCGTGCTTATCGGTTTGCGAGCCTTTTCCCATTGCCGGTGTCCAGTCATCAAGCCCTCGAGGGCAGCTGGGGGTGGTGTTGGCTCAGATTTCGTGGATGCAGGACAGACATGGCCAGTCAGGAACGGACCGCTCGGATGGAGAAGATCGTCGCTTTGTGTAAGCGGCGGGGATTCGTTTTTCAGGACTCCGAAATCTACGGAGGCCAGAACGGGTTCTGGGATTACGGCCCGCTCGGCGTGGAATTGAAGCGGAACGTCCGCCAGGCCTGGTGGCAGGACATGGTGGTGGCCAACGACCCGATGCTGCCCGATGCCGAAGCCCCCGCTGGCTTTTCGATCGTCGGGATCGAGACCGCGATCGTCATGCACCCCCAGGTGTGGAAGGTCTCGGGCCACTACGACCTTTTCGCCGACAAGATGGTCGACTGCCGCGAGGCCAAGGGCCGCTACCGTCTCGACCACATGCGCGGCCGCTGGGTGACCGGCACTCTCACTCCCAAGGCCCCTGCCGAGGGAGCCGAACCCGCCCCCGCTGTGTCGGGTGACTGGTACGTCACCACGATGCTCGATGGCCCGGAAGCTGCCGACGCCCTCGTGAAGCGGGCCTGCAAGCTGCTCGGTGTGAAGAGCAACGAGACTCACAAGCTGCAGTGGAATTCGGAAATCTCGACCCTCGCGTCGGTCGCCCTCGACAAATACAGCAGCGTGATCGGGCCCGACACGACCACCCCCGGCACCCTGACCGAGCCGCGCGATTTCAACCTGATGATGGAGACCCATACCGGGGCGCTGCAGACCGCCGAGAACAAGGCGTTCCTGCGGCCGGAAACGGCCCAGGGGATGTTCGTGAACTTCAAGAACGTGCTCGACTCGTCGCGCGTTCGCGTTCCGTTCGGCATCGCCCAGATCGGCAAGAGCTTCCGCAACGAAATCACGCCGCGAAACTTCACGTTCCGCTCGCGCGAGTTCGAGCAGATGGAGATGGAGTTCTTCTGCCAGCCGTCGGAGTCGCCGAAGTGGTACTCCTACTGGCGTGATCGCCGTATGAAGTGGTACGCCTCACTCGGTATCAAGAGCGAGAACCTGCTGCTCCGCGAACACGACAAGTCCGAACTCGCTCACTATTCGGTCGGCACAGCGGACATCGAGTACGCGTTCCCCTTCCTCGACGAAGGCGAGTATGGCGAACTCGAAGGTGTCGCCCACCGTGGCGACTTCGACCTGCGTTCGCACTCCGAGGGCAAGCTCGACAAGAACCTCAACGTCGAACTCGGTCCCGATGGCCAGCCGAAATACCGCGGCTCGGGCAAGGATCTGTCGTACTTCGACGACCAGACCCGCGAACGCTTCATTCCGCACGTCATCGAGCCCGCAGCTGGGTGCGACCGCACAACGCTGGCGTTCCTCTGCGAAGCGTATTACGAGGACGAGGCCCCGGACGACAAGGGCGTGATGCAGACCCGTGTGGTCCTGCGTCTGCACCCGCGTCTGGCTCCGGTCAAGGTCGCGATCTTCCCGCTGATCAAGAAGGACGGCCAGCCCGAGAAGGCTCTGGAAATTTACAAGGCCTTCAAGGACGCCGGGATCAACGCCCAGTACGACGCCCAGGCGGCCATCGGCAAACGCTACCGCCGCATGGACGAGATCGGCACGCCGTGGTGTATCACCGTCGACGGCGACACGATGAAAGACGGCACCGTCACCCTCCGCGACCGCGACACCCTTGAACAGGTCCGCATCCCCGCCAGCGAAGTCGTCGACTTGATTGCCAAACGCCTGCGAGTGTAGGGTGTACCGGTCGAGAGTATTCGCAATCCCGAGTAGCCATCACGCCCAGCGTGGTGGCTACTGGCCATTTGGTACCATCAAATCAGCAGTTGAAGTACCTCCATGAGCGGAACTGCGCTAGCCGCCGACTTTTGTCATCATGCGATCATGTGAGCGGGCGGCTAGTGCCGCTCCGCTCACATGATGGGTACTAGACCGTCATACTTCAGTTGATGCTCGCAACGCCCTTTCGCAACGCCTGCAGGGCGTGCCACCCGCAGACTACTCTGCTCCCAGTCGGATCATTGGATGAAACTCAAACCAGAGGTTGTATGAGGGGTTATCACAAATCCAATCCTTGAATGAGTCGTCACAATATATGCCGAACCCACCTGGATAAATCAGTTCGCCCAAGCTCGCTTTGGGAGCATCGCCACGATAGCTCATGATCGGCGGATCTTTTGTGTCATCCATCTTGCGACTTAAAATACGTATGGCATTTACTGGCTCAAATGCAGTCAACTTGCCGATAAGTGCGGCGGTTTTTTCGCTGTGCGGCCCGTCGAATATGATACTTTCCGGCTCATCCTCCCAGGCAATGACTTCCCCTTCTCGAAGTGTTCCATCCCATTTTGATCTAGCCACTTTTTGAAGAACAAGCGGTTTTTCAACAAGCAGATCACCCCAGCGTGTTTTAAACTCTTCCAGCGAGCGAGGGGCAACGACGAGACGGCCTAAATTCACTGAAAGTGATGGAACAAACGGCCCTGTGCGCTGCAGTAGCAATGGTGAGTCGCGAGTTTCGTGAAAACCACTCCCGCGTATCAACAACGTCCCAGCGTCGCCCCATTTTTGGGCTGTTTCGAGAACATAGAACGCCATGACAAACTCCTATTACGGATCACAGAGTAGAATCGAACCACCAGCAGTACCCGCTGCACACGTCT
>CANJZR010000012.1 GCA_947479075.1 Planctomycetaceae bacterium | reverse complement strand
TCCAGCGGTGCCCGAGCCAGGCGAAGAGACCGATCTCCGCCACGATAAAGCCGACCTGAGTCAACGAAGCATACGACAGTGCTGACTTGATGTCGGTCTGGACTCGTCCGGTGAATGCAGCAAAGAGCGCGGATGACAGCCCCAGGATCACGACCAGCGCCGAGAGAGCAGGCGACAGAGCCAGAAGCGGACTGATCCGCAGCAGCAGATAAGCCCCAAGGTGGACGGAGAGCGCCCCGTAGAAAACGGCACTCGACGGAGTCGGCCCCTCCATCGCGCGGGGCAACCACCCCGAGAACGGAATCAAGGCC
Organism: Planctomycetaceae bacterium; assembly: GCA_947479075.1. Lineage (GTDB taxonomy): Bacteria > Planctomycetota > Planctomycetia > Planctomycetales > Planctomycetaceae > TH-plancto1. The sequence goes on along the minus strand of CANJZR010000012.1, from coordinate 16,877 downwards.
GACTTACCCGCGACTGCAATCAGCAGCAGCAATCCGACCGTGAAGGCTTGTGCCGGTGGCAGGGAGGCCACGCCTTCCGGCCAGGCTCCCGCCCCCATCAGCGAGTCAAAGTCCCCTTCGCCCGACAGATGATGCAGCAACAGCGCGGCCATCAGCAGCCCGCAATCCGACAATCGATAAACAATCCAGATCCGTAATCCATTGCGACACGGATTCTGCCGCTCATGATAAAACGCAACGAGTAACGTCGACGCCAGCCCGACGAGTTCCCAGCCCGTGAACAGTGTCTCGATGTTGCCTGCCAGCGAAGTCAGGACCATCCCCAGCACGAAGATGGAGTACAACATAAAAAACCGGTTGTACCCCGCCTCCCGGTGCATGTACTTTTCGGCAAACGCCCCAATCGTCCCGCACAGGATAAAAGTGAGGATCACAAACGGGACGGAGAGACGATCAAACTCAAACTTAAACGAGAAGTGAAACAAGGCGTCGTGCGCATGATCGGACTTGGCCAGCTGTTTGGCAGTCATTTGCCCGTGTTCAGACAATACAACCCAATGTCCCAGCTCAATCGGCACCCGTCGGTCATCATCGTTGAGCATCATGACCAGGATCGCGACGGAAGCCAGTAATCCGGCCACCATGGCGATCTGTACCAGCCGGCTCGACCAGCGTTCAGACAGCGGACGATCGATGATCGAAGCGACACCCAGAACGACGACCAGTAGTGCCGGGCACCCCACCACAATCAGTCCAAGAATCGTAAACCAGTTCATGAGGTGATGTCCGCGATCAAGATCGGTCAGGTCGAACTGCAAGTTTCCAAAGAATTCAGGCCAGCAGACAGAGCTGGGGTTTCGTCAGGTCGTCGGGCACGGGATCTGACGCTCCGATGTCCCGTTGGCATCGATCTCGGCAAAGTCCATGTGCTCCCGCCAGCCCCGGAACCACGCTGCGGATGTCTTCGCCCGGGGCAGTTCATCAATGCTGGGAACATAGGGAACGTACTTCCCGTTCTGGTAGAGTTGCACTTGCGAACTGTCGGGATCAAGCAGCGCCAGCTGCACCCAGCCGTTGCGGAGGATGTTTCCGACAGCTGGATTACGTTGCATGATCTTTTCGATGGCCTCCGGGTGGGCTTCGATCACGAACAGACAGCGGATCGGGTCATGAATCTCCACGCCCTGCCACGGAAGCCCGGTCCGCAGGTCGCTGGCAGCTCCATCCATGACCCCGAGCAGTGACGTGATATTGTGCGGCAGCTTGGTCCCGGCCCCCCACCCCACCGAATCCACATAGGAGAAGTAGTACTGCAGATTGATCCCCGAGCAGACGATGACCACCGCTCCCAGAATCCGCCCGAGAATCGTACTGTCCGCATCGTCGAGCGTCGGATCGTACGAGACCAGAAAGGAACGACGATCCAGATAGAGACCCTGCGTTCTTTCGCGTCGTCCGACGATACACATCGCGTTCGAGGCGTTACCGAACTCGGGCCGGGTCTGGGCCAAGTCTTCGGAACGGTTCTCCACATGCAGGTGGGCTTCGCCGGGAGTGATGTCGAGCGGTGCGGAGTAGAAACGACGGCAGCGTTCCTGAGCGTTCCGCCGGCTCGCCTCTTCCAGATGATCTCTCGCGGTCTCGAAATCCGACGTGTGTGTCCGCGGGAGTTGATCCAGATCGAAGTAGGAAAACGTGTCTTTGGCCGTGTTGTGCAGCCCGCCAATAAACACGGTCGTATCGGGGATCGCGATGCCCCGCTCCGCCAGAATTTTCCGCACCCGAGAGTCATTCAGCATGGCCGCCAAAGCACGCGCATTGGCTCCCCCGGCACTCCCCGAACAGGCACCGCAGTCGTAGCACGATTTGTGGGGATTATTGAGGCAGAAAGAACCGTGGCCGAAAAAGAAGACGAGCCGGGCAAACCCGGAGCGGAGCCCCGTCTCACTGAGAATGCGTTCTCCCACGTCAGCCATCTCCGACAGAGAGAAGCCGATGGAATCGCCGTCGGGACCAGGCTGTTCTGTGGAGCGTTCAATCCGCAGTCGCGTCACGCGCGGCGGCTCGACCACGCTGCCGAACGCCCGACGAATCCGCGATGTCGTTGCGGGAAAGAGCACGCGAGCGACCAGTGGGAATGATGCCAACACCCCCAATGATGCGGTGAGCAGTGCCCCGCCGGTCATACTCCGCGAGCCGACATGCACCTGATGCGAAGCTGTGGCCAGTCGCTTGCGAGCTGTGGAACGGCGGCGATTCGACTCCGCCAGACTGAAGACCACTTCCTCGGTCACATAGTTTTTGGGACGGACGACAATCGGACAGAGGGCCTGATAGTAGGCGTCGGACACTCCCTTGTAGTACATCGCCACACCGTAGAAACCCGCCGCGCCAAAGGTCTCCGCCCGTGGGCAGACTTCTTCCAGATGGCGGCGGAACGACTCTTCGCGAGTGTCGATGCAGTAGACCGACTGGAAGAGAGGGTTCTCCACCTTGGCCCCTTTGCGATCGCGGGTGTGAATCGCGATCGCGTCGAGGGCCTGTGTACGGAACCGGCGTTCAAAGGCCTGGTGAAACACTCTGCGCCGCTGAGGGTGATGAAACGCTTCGATCTCATCCACCAGCACGCACCACTGCTCGCGGGACATGGCCGCAAGGTCAGATGCGGACCAGCCGAGAATCTGGGCCAGCTGAAAGACCTGAATGGCCCGCTCTTCATTTGTCGTTTCGACTGCCGGACTGACCCGACTCCTGAGCACGCCGCGCAGCTCAGCCAGGGATTTCACCTCTGGCATTTCGCGCCGCACCAGATACCCCAGCGCCACCCGCAGCAGCACTAATCGGACAGCCATGTATTCAATCAGCGTCCCCGGTGGCATGGGATGGCCCACACGATCACCGCGATCTTCCGCCTGCCAGATCGTGCCCGCCCATCCGCGCAGGGCCAGGAGCTCGCGAGTCAGAAACTCGGGCCCTTCTTCATCCGAAACCCCCAGTAGACGGAGCGAGTCCGCAATGACTTCCTCCGGAGACGATGCCGACAGACGCTGGAGTTCTCCCGGCAACGCCTTGAGCCAGCGCTCGACCAGCCGATCGTCACCATACAGCTCCTTGAACGTTTTCCAGAATCCTTGCTCGCGATGGGGCAACTCCCAGGTCGCGAGCCCCTGGTCCACGAACCGGGCGCAGAAGGGAATGAGGATCTCGTTAAACAGCCGGTCACAATCCTCGCCAGTGGCTGCTCTGAAGAGGTCGCGATGGCGATTTTTCGGCGTGGGATCTCTGCGAAGTGGTACATCTTTCACGCCCCGGCGGCAGACCTCCCACAGAGCCTTCAAGGCGAACGCCGTCCATTCGTCGCGACTCCAACCTTCAATGCCGGAATCCATGACCCTGGGGAGAACCCGACGCCAGGGATTCGCCGGATTCGTCCGAACCTCTCGCATGGCCCACTGTCGCGTCTTCTCTGTGGCCTGCTCCGCGACTTCGGGCAACACCTCGACACCATACTTGGAAAGAGCGTCGGTCTCCGCGATAAACCATTCGATCTCTTCCGTCGGAGCCAGCCGGACCGGAGAGATCAGCATCGAGAGTCGAAGATCAAACAGTGTGCCTGAAGGGCCCACTGGCAAGCCCCCTCGATCACCCAGATCCGCCCGGAGCTCATCCACCAGATTACTCACCCGGATCCGACCGGTGGCCAGCTTCTCCCGGTAGCGGTCCTCTGACAGGTACGTTTCGCACCCGAACAGCTCGCGCCCCCGCTCCAATCCCTGCTCAAACGGGAGATCCTCCAGAGCCTGAAGGGAATTGAGAAACACGAAGGCCGTGATCGGTCCCTGAGCAGGGAGCAACTTTGCTGCCTCTGTCAGGTGCTTTTGAATCCAGTTGACCCGTTCCACAACGCACTCCGTCCACATATTCAAGCGAACAGTTCCGAATGAAATAACCTGATGCAATCGCAGTGCCATCCCGGCTCAATGTCGCGATGCTAAGGCTCTCACGGAACGGTTTTACAACCATAGCGGCTCGAATTCACCTCCGTTGATCCGCGCTGAAGTGCAGCAAGACAAGGAGAAATCCGACAATTGAGCGGTTTCGCACAGCCAGAGAGGCTGGCTGAGACCAGACTGCCCCCCAAACCCACGGCCAAAAATTCTCTCGCCCAAGAGAGCTGCCGAGGGTATTTGAACACCCGGCCTCAAGCTGGGCCTGCTCAATTAATATCCAGCCACTGCTAACCCGAATGTCAGTGATCGCCTACAACTCAGGCTGGTCGTTTTCAGACCAGACCGAACGTGCGATTTCGATGTTCAGACTACGAATCTTGTTACGCAAGCTGCCTCGAGTAATCCCCAGAATGCGGGCTGCCTGGACCTGGTTGCCCTCGGTGTGCCGCAGCACGCGCACCAATAACTCGCGCTCCATCAGTTCCAGGCTCTCCGCATACAAATTCTCGCTTCCCAGAGCGATACGCCCCCCCACAAACGCGTCCCAATCCGTCCCGGTGGTGCCACTGGCCAGCGGGAGATCTTCTCTCGGGCCAGCCATACCGGACCGCACGCTGTCGGGGAGAAAATCAGGCAGCAGAACCGAGCCGTTGGCCTGCAGTAACGACTGTTTCAGTACGCTCTGCAACTCCCGAACATTCCCTGGCCAGGAGTACGCCTCCAGCAGCAACAGAGCACTCTCATCAATCTGCGGATCAGGCTTGCCGAGGTCATTCCCCAACTGTCGCAGATAGTGTTCGATGAGCAGGCGGAGATCACTTCCCCGCTCGCGAAGCGGTGGCAGCAGGATGGAAAACACATTGAGACGGAAGTACAGATCCTTACGAAATCGACCATCATCCGACATCGCTTCCAGATCGGCGTTGGTCGCCGAGATCAGACGCACATCCGTCTTAATCGTGGATGTCCCTCCAACGCGTTCAAAACACTGCTCCTGAATGAGGCGCAGAATTTTCGCCTGCGTCATCGGGCTCATCTCCCCGATCTCGTCGAGGAAGATGGTCCCGCCATGGCACTGTTCGAACCGGCCGATGTGCTTGTGATCGGCCCCCGTAAAAGCCCCTCTCTCGTGACCAAACAGTTCGCTCTCCAGCAGACTGTCCGGAATCGCCGCGCAATTGATCGCCATGAACGGCTTATCGGCCCGCTTTGAATGCTGGTAGATCGCACGAGCCACAAGCTCCTTCCCGGTACCGCTTTCGCCACGGATCAGAACGGTGACATCCTGTCTGGCCACTCGTCCGATCGATTTGTAAACCTCTTGCATCGGCGGACAGCGTCCGATCAGAGTATCGCCAGACACGGAAGTCGGATCGACGTCGGGCAGGGTCGCTGGCACCCGCATCAGTCGACTGGCCCGAATCGCCCGGTCGATCACCTCACGCAACACGGGCAGATCGAGCGGTTTGAGCAGATACTCAAACGCCCCTTCGCTGATCGCCTGGATCGCCAGATCCGTGGTCCCATGACCAGTGACCATGATCACCGGCACGCGGGCATCCAACTTTCGCAATCGATGATAGGTTTCCAGCCCCGACGCATCCGGGAGATGCACGTCCAGCACAACCGCATCGGGCGAGGTCTCCGCCAGCAATTGCACGGCCTGGGCAGCGCTCCCCGCCTGATCCAGCTGAATCGCGGTATCCCGGAAGGCCCTCGCGAATGCATGCTGAATTGAGGGCTCATCATCGACTACCAGCAATCGGGTCATGGTCATACGCTCACTCCTGCCAGCTGATCGACATGGGCGGGCAACGACACCCGAAACCGCGCACCGCTCGTCGATGCCTGCTCCACAGTCACCCGTCCACCGTGGGCCTCCACAATACGCCTTGTAATCACCAGCCCCAACCCCAGTCCCGTTTCCTTGTTGGTGGCAAATGGCTGAAACAATCGGGGCAGCATGTCGGGATCGATTCCCGGACCTGTGTCTTCAACACTCAGCTCGGCATTCTCCCCCACTCGTTCTGTCGTAAACGTCAATTGCCCCTGGTGAGGCATGACATCCAACGCATTCAGTGCCAGATTCAACACGACCTGCTGCATCTGGTTCACATCCGCAGAGACAGCCACGCCTTGATCGGGAGCCCGCAACACCATTTCCACATGCTGACGCGCAGCCCTGCCCCGGATCAATCCCATGACATTCCGGACGATCGATTCCAGATCAATGCGTTTCTGTTCGGGTTCCGTCAACCGGGCATAATCAATGAACGATTGCAAAGAGCGTTCCATTCGTTGTACTTCGCTCTCGATAATCCGCAGATCCTCGGGCGCCATTCCTCCGCGAGTCCCTTGTTCCAATTCTGCTTGAACAAGCAATTTGATGGAGGTCAACGGGTTACGCACTTCATGGGCAACTCCAGCTGCCAGCTGTCCGAGTGCCGCCAGATGCTCGGCCCGCAGCACCTCGCGATCGCGCTGCTGTAACATGGCCACAAATCTTTCAATGCGTTCCGAGAGCGAGTCCATTTCATCATGCAGGGCCACCACATTCCCGTCCCCGGTCAATACGATCTCCGATGCGGAAGGATCGAGTTTCCCCGCTGCGTCTCGGACCTGGACCTGCAGACGTCGAATCGAGCGTGAGACTCCCTGAGACACCCCAAACCCGAAGACCAGTCCGGCGATCCCCCCCAGCCCTACCACCCAGACCAACCCCCAGGTCGTACGCCGCAGCAGTTGAGAATGCAGATCTGCGGAGTACTGCAACTTCTGTGAACAAGCAGCTTCCAGATCGTGACTGGGGCGGACCATCTCGCGTTCGAGCCGTTCCACAAATCGCGGCACCACCGCTTCGTCCACCTGGACTCCGCTGTTGGGGAGTGCATTCCATTCCTTCAAATGGGTCTGGAAGGCGACATTGATCTTGGCCAGTTGTCCGGTGTTAACCTGGTCGGCATTCCGCTGAAGCGATTCATTGAGGAGCGTCTGAGCTCGCAGATGAACCGCATTCAGTGTGCGTACGCGGTCCTTAATAAGCGCAATCAATTCCGTGAAACACTCTTCGAGTTCGGCAGCGGTCCTCATGCGAGCGGCATCAACGCGTAAATCGGCAGCGGCATCTCGCTGTTCACGGACCAGTCCCAGTGCGGCCACGGCACTCAGTACTGCCAGCAGAAGACTCAGCCCGAGCAGTGGCCAGATGAGATGGAACCGTTGTGTCATGTCACTCCCCAGCCCGAAGCACTCTTCGTCCAAGGGTGTATTCAAACAGGCTGGCCGTTGAGAAGCCAGCGTGGCCTCTGAGAGATCAGCCTGATGAGTCGCATGCATGGGAGATGTCCCGAAATACTGAGAGTCTCAGGGGTTCCAGCAAGAATCAGGCCCGCGGTACGTGAATTGCTTTTCTTTCACAGAAGCCCGATCTTGCGAGTGCCAAGCTGTCAATGTCTTGGGGACAAACAGCTTTACCTCCGGAGTCACTATGAGTCAGACATTGCCAGGCACCGCTGAGCCACCAGTGCCAACCAACTATGCGCAAGATGCATTTTCAGGCTTCCTGGTGTTCCTGATCGCGCTGCCACTCTGCTTGGGCATCTCCATTGCCAGTGGCTGTCCGGCAGTCGCTGGCGTCTTTACGGCAATCGTGGGTTCGCTGATCTGCGCTCTGATCAGTAACTCTGAACTGACCATTAAGGGCCCTGCAGCTGGACTGATTGCGATCGTGCTGGGCGCGGTGACGGAATTCAAAGACATGGGTCTGAGCGACTTGGAGGCGTATCGCATGATGTTGGCGATCGGCGTCGCCGCTGGTGTGATTCAGATCCTCTTTGGACTACTGAAGATTGGAATTCTCGGAGAGTTCTTTCCGCTCTCTGCGGTTCACGGTCTGCTGGCGTCGATTGGCGTCATTATCTTCACCAAACAGTTTCACGTGGCTCTGGGGGTCATGGATGTCCAGGGCGGTCCATTCCGGCAGATTGCTCAGATTCCCAACTCCATCAGGAACATGAATCCCGAGATCGCCCTGGTCGGGATCGTCAGCCTGCTGATCCTGTTCGGCATGCCACTGATCAAGAATCCGATCATCAAGCGTATCCCTGCCCAGCTGGTCGTCATTGTTGTGGCAATCGGGATGGGACTCTGGTTCCATATCGCCGAGACACATGAGTACCGGTTCGCGGGGTATCGCTATCTATTGGACGAAAAATACCTCGTCAGTGTCCCTGACAACCTGTTCAAAGCGATCACAACTCCGGACTTTGCCGCCCTGCAGAAGTGGGTCGCCTGGAAGTGGGTCTTCATGTTTGCCCTGATCGGCAGTCTGGAATCGCTGATCAGTGCCAAGGCTGTCGACCTGCTCGATCCCTACAAGCGCAAGACCAACATGGACCGTGATCTCCTGGCAGTGGGAGTCGCCAATACCACCGTAGCGATGATCGGCGGACTTCCCATGATCTCCGAGATCGTCCGCAGCAAGGCCAACATCGACAACGGGGCCCGGACCCGCATCTCCGGCGTCTGTCATGGCCTGTGCCTGCTGGTGTTTGTGTCGTTGGCACCCGGACTGATCCACGAAATTCCGAAAACCGCGCTGGCGGCCATGCTGGTCTATACCGGGTTGCGACTGGCATCCTGGAAGGAATTCGCCCACATGCAGCACATCGGGACCGAACAGCTGATCGTGTTCGTCTCCACGCTGCTCGGTGTGCTGGCCACTGACCTGTTGATCGGCATTGCCATCGGAATCGTGGTGAAGCTGATAATCCACCTGTATCGCGGTGTTCCTTTCAATTCCTTGTTCCACGCGAAACACGAAATCGAGTACCGGCCCGACGGGACAACCGTGATCCACGTGGACCGTTCCGCCGTCTTCAGCAACTGGATCTCGCTGCGAAAGAAGATCGTCCACCATGGAATCACACTTGGCCAACCTGTGGTGGTCGATCTGTCGAAGGCTCGACTCGTCGATCACACGGTGATGGACAAGATTTATGCCCTGCAGAGCGATATGGCGGCTCAAGGTCTGAGTCTGGAAATTTGCGGACTCGATTCCCATGTCCACCTTTCCAGCCACGACCTGTCGGCACGTCGTCTGCCGAAGCAATAACGACCACGCGAGTGCGAGAAGGCCGCTCCATGAGCCACAGTCGCCATGACTGGCCAAACCAGATCCGTCTGCAATTTCTGGCGGTGTGTTATGTCATTGGACTGGGGCTGACCCAGACCTGGGAACACAACCGACCGCACCATGTCTGGCTCGACGTGACTGCCATGCTTCTGGTCCTCTGCGGGATCGGTATTCGTTTGTGGGCGATGGCGACGATCTCTCACCAGAACGATCAGCAGATTGTGGATGTGGGTCTCTATTCAATCACCCGCAATCCCCAGTACTGGGGCACGTTCCTGATTGTGATCGCCCAGTGTTGTGCGTGGCAAAGTGTCTCGTTGTTAGTGATGTCCTTTGTCCTGGTGATTCTCTATCTCTGCTACGTCGTCCCCGCCGAAGAGCGACAACTGCGAGTTCGCTTCGGCGAGAACTACACGAGATACCAATCCCGCGTCCCGGGCTGGTGGCCGCGCTGGTCAGCCTACGTTCACGATCCCCAGCTGGACTTTCATTCCACAGGGATTCGCAGGGAATTTCAGCGTGACCTGTGCTGGAGTGCGATGACTGCCGCGGCCTGCTGGTATTCGTCATTCGCCCACCTGGCAAATGTGACTCACCACTGATCTGAAAACGGCGCCGATCATCAAGGTCTGGCAACCCACTCGTTCGCCTTCCGTCTCCGCGCCCGAGTGGCCAGACATCTCCCGAACACACCCGAAATACCGGCGTCCCGAGAGTCAATAAAAAGTAGACGCTTCGGCCAGTTTCGCGGGAGACCACCCCTGTCGCAGCTGGTGCAGACACCGTAAGTCCAGACGCTGCCAAAGGCTCCCGGACGTTGAGTCGCGCCCGACAAAATGGTCTTGTGGGACCTCAAATGCGTGGATACGATCCCGCCCCGACTCAACGGCAGATTCTGCCGAGAGGTGAAGGACGAAACCAGGGTGGCATGGATGCCGCCAAGGCTGGTGTTGTCGACTCACCTCAGTTCGTCGATGTTCTGGCACGGAGGCCTCGCGTATGAGCTCAAGAGCAGGCAGTACCTTCGTTACGTTTCTGATGTCGATCCCTGTTGCGGCGGCAGGCATGGTGGCCTTTTTTGGCGTTCCACCGCTGTCGACCGTGATCGCTGCGACGCGGGGACTCAACAGCAAGTTCCAGAACATAAGTTCTGATGACAGCGAAGGTTCACGGTCCTCGTCCTCGCAATTCGAGGAATGGGAAAACGACTCTGCCCCCAGCTGGGACAAAGAGGGTACCGACGAGTCTTCGTCACCAGACAAGCCCAAACACAAATCCCATGATGTCGATGACCTCGGGTTCTCGAAGCACTCCCATGACGAGCCCGATGACAAATCGTCCCATGAAGACACTGATGAGCGCAAGCTCAGCCCACGCAATGGACGTTCTGACTCAACTCGTCCCGATCAAATTGCGTGGCGAGATGAACTGATTGAGCCCAAGAATTTCAAGTCGCCGGACAGCAAGAGATCCTCAGACTCTGATGATGGGAACTCGAAATTCCGGGATGCCAGCGACAAAAAATCAGACTCGCCGCTCTCCATGAAAGAAGCCCTGAAGAAGCTCAACTCGCTGGGTGTGAAGAACTACCACCTGGAACGGGGAGCTGATCAGGACACTTGGCTCTTTGTCTGCCTCTTCTCGCCGGGCGATGACACCCGGGTCATTCACCGCTTCGAAGCGGAGTCGAGTGAACCCGAGGGTGCAGTTTCTGAAACGCTGAAGCAAATCGACAGCTGGCTCCTGAAGCGATTCCGCGACAAGCAACCCATCTCTCAGACAGCGATGTAACTTCCATGTTTGAGTCGGCTGGCTATCCCGGCACATATGTCACGCCGTTAGGCGGGGACAACGCCTCATGCGTCATGGGGAGAGACTGGGCCTGGTCCATCCGCTCACCAGAGACATCTGCCCGCCCCACGAAGGCGCGTGAAGCCGTCCAGCGGACAGCTGCTTTGCAACGTCTGGAAGCTGCCCTCTTCGTGGCCGAAGGAACGCTGACCGCCCGCAAGCTGATTCAGTTTGCTGCTCTCCCCGAAGCCGCGGCCATCCCCGGAATGATCGATGCCCTGAATGAGACGTACGACTCGAGCGGTTCCGCCTTTCGAGTCGAGCGGCTGGCGACGGGGTATCAGCTGATGACCCGGCCGGTATATGCACGCTGGCTCGACAAGATCCATGAGCGTCAGGCCCGCCTCAAACTCTCGCAGGTCGCTCTCGAAACACTCACGATCATTGCTTTTCGCCAACCGCTGACGCGGGCCGACCTGGAAGACATCCGCGGTGTCCAGTCGACGGAAATTCTCAAACAGCTGATGGAACGCGGCCTGGTCAAAATTACGGGTGAGCACGACTCGCTGGGCCGTCCTTACCTGTATGGGACGACACGGCTCTTCCTGGAATCGTTCGGCATCCGCTCCCTGGACGAGATGCCCATGGCCGAAGAGCTTCGCCGCCCTGCCAACGCCGCCCCTGCCGAGCCGAGAAAGAATGGTGAACAGGCGGCGTGAGACGCCCTGGTCACTGCGGCGATCCATTCGTCGAACAGCCAGCGACGACTTCCGCATCAACTGCGTACAGTCAGCCGCAATACAATAAAACCTCTGCGGAATCCACTGGACTCCGCAAAGGTTGGAAAACTCTCACACGTCAAATGCGATCGACGGGAGTTCGTTACTCCTCATCATCCCGCAGCTTGGCGAGGATGCTGATGTCATCGAGCGTACTGGTGTCGCCCACCGATTCCCGGCCCGCGGCGATGTCGCGGAGCAGACGCCGCATAATCTTACCGCTGCGGGTCTTCGGCAGGGCTGGAGTGAAGCGGATCTGATCGGGAGTGGCCAGAGCCCCGATGTGCTTGCGGACGTGGTCGATCAGCTCCTTCTTCGCCGAATCGGGGGGCATTTCGCCCTTCGGAATCACGAAGCAGCAGATGCCTTCGCCCTTGATGTCATGCGGGAATCCGACCACAGCAGCTTCGGCCACGAGCGGATGCGAGACGAGCGACGACTCCACTTCCATCGTGCTCAGCCGGTGGCCAGAGACGTTCAGCACGTCATCGATGCGGCCCATCACCCAGAAGTATCCGTCTTCGTCCTTACGCGCCCCGTCTCCGGCGAAGTAGAGCCCCTCCAGCTTGCCAAAATAGACCTCTTCGTACCGCTTGTGATCGCCGTACAGAGTTCGCAGCATGCTCGGCCACGACTGCTTGACGACCAGCAAGCCGCCCTGATTGGCCGGGACTGGTGCGCCCTTTTCGTTCACGATTTCAGCCACGACACCCGGCAGTGGGCGGGTACACGAACCCGGCTTGGTGTCTGTAATTCCGGGCAGCGGGCTGATCATCAGCGACCCGGTTTCGGTCTGCCACCAGGTATCGACGATCGGGCAGTTCTCGCCACCGATGACCTTGTGGTACCACATCCAGGCTTCGGGATTGATCGGCTCACCGACCGAGCCGAGCAGACGCAACGACGACAGATCGTACTTGTTCGGCCACTCATCGCCCCACTTAATGAACGCGCGGATCGCGGTCGGTGCGGTGTAGAAGATGCTGACCTTGTACTTCTCGATGATTTCCCAGAACCGTCCATTATCGGGCCAGTTCGGGGCACCTTCGAACATCACAACGCTGGCTCCATTCGCCAACGGACCGTAGCAGATGTAGCTGTGACCGGTGATCCAGCCGATATCGGCGGTACACCAGTAAGTGTCTTCTTCCTTGAGGTCGAAGACCCACTTGCTGGTCATCATCGTGCCCAGCAGGTAACCGGCGGTGGTGTGCAGCACGCCCTTGGGCTTCCCGGTCGATCCACTGGTGTAGAGGATGAACAGCGGGTGTTCCGAATCAACCGGCACAGCGTCACAGTCAGCACTGACGCCGTCCATCAGTTCGTGCCACCAGTAATCGCGGTCGGTCACCATGTTGACCTCGCCACCCGTCCGGCGGACGACGACAACCTTCTGCACACTGGGCGAATGTTCCAGGCTTTCGTCCACGGCCTGCTTCAGCGGAACTTCTTTGCCACGACGCCAGCCACCATCGGCAGTCACAACGACCTTGGCCTGTGCATCGTTGTTGCGGTCAGCGACAGCGTCAGCGGAGAACCCACCGAAGATGATCGAGTGCGTCGCCCCGATGCGGGCACAGGCCAGCATGGCGATCGTCAGCTCGGGGATCATCGGCATGTACAGGGTCACGCGATCGCCGGTCTGCACGCCGAGGCGAATCAGCACATTGGCGAACTTGCAGACCTCGCGGTGCAGGTCCTGGTAGGTCAGCACGCGGGTGTCGCCGGGCTCGCCTTCCCAGATGATGGCCGCTTTGTTCTTCCGCCAGGTCGACAGGTGCCGGTCGACGCAGTTGTAGCAGGCGTTTGTCTCGCCCCCGACAAACCACTTCGAGTTCGGCATCTTCCCTTCGAGCGCCGTGTCGAAGGGCTTGAACCAGGAGATGTGCTCCTTAGCCAGATCCCCCCAGAAGCCGGCCGGATCGTCCTTGGCTCGGTTGTACATGGCCTGATACTGCTCTTCGCTGCTGATATTGGCCAGCGCGGTAAACTCCTGGGGAGGAGGAAACCGACGAGTTTCGTTGAGCGTGCTTTGGATGTTGTGACCGTGCGCAGAGTCAGACATGAGGAACACTCGAAAGAGGTTTATGGTTTACGGTTGAGGGTCAATCGATGAAGAAACCGGCAGAATTCAGGCCCCGGAGGAGAATCCGAGCCCCTGAGCGTAAAGAGAACGTTAAGACCGTGCAATTCACCGCGAGCGTGACAGCTCTCGCTGCGGACGTTTTTCACTCACGGTGAGGGGAGCCGATGACTCCCGCCGGTCAGGTCACTGAGCCGGCTTGTCTGCTGGTGGACTCGCCACAGCCGGAGCAGCAACTGGCTTGGCCGGGGCGTGACCACCGTGCGAGGTGTTTTTCGCCACGATGATGATTCCGACCGCGACGAGCAGCATGCCAACGCCGAGCATCGGCTCGAAATGGGCTCCCTTGCTGCGAAACATCAAGTATTGCGTGATCGCGGTGACAGTCACAGCCCCGCCGAACACGATCGGCATGACGAGCCCTGGGCCAGCTCCTGCCTTACCGGCATTCATCACGGCAAATGTCAGTGTCAGTGCCCCGAAGGCCCCGAGCGAACCGGCCAGGAATCCCCACTTGGCAGCGGGATAGTACTTGCCACTGAAATCGAAGCTGTCGCCGAACTTGGCCATGGCAGCAGCACCACCGACGCAAGCCCATACGAGATAAGCAACTCCGATGAACAGGTAGGGTTTGAACGCACTCCATTCCGGAGGCTTGGCGGAACTGCGGGCATTTCCGAGCGCGGGGCCATACACCCCCCAGAAAAATGCCGTCAGCAAGGCAAAGAGAATGGCGAGAGAGCGTTCAGACATCGATCCAATTCCTCAAACACAGGGGAGAAGAACCACCCACGGTTCCCCGCCACCAGTGACAACAGGCCGAGTATAGTAACGGGATTTTGATGCGTTGTCGTCCGTTCGATAGAGAGGATGGAGAACAACAGCAATTGTCTGCGCGTTCCGGATCAGTCTCGACGGCAGAAGGTGATTTGCTCGCCACCTCAAGCTCCCCACCGCCAGCTCTTCCAGGTCTCAACATCTCCGAACCGTAACTTATTCCAACCGCATCTCTCCGAACCGCGAAGCGGTGACAGCTGGTAGCCCTAGGCGTCAGCCCAGGGAGAACCGGTGCACAATCTGACGCAGCCGCGAAGCGGCGACAGGAGAGTTGTTCAAAGAACCTCATCAATAGGGGCCTGAGGGAAAGATCGCCCTTGGAACATCGCCTGTCGCCGCTTCGCGGCTGCGTCCATGCATCCCCCCACCCGCAGGCTGACGCCTGCGGCTACTGGCTGTCGCCTCTTCGAGGCTTTGGGCAGCGAGGCATTGCAACGGGTCGCCAGAGCCATTGCGGTCCTGTGGCTCCCAGAACACGTCACCATGTTCCCTCATCGAGTTCGCAACGACAGAGTAACGGCGCTCATCTCATTTCTCCTACAATCTCCCTCATGTCGACCTCTGCCCCTGCCCCAACCACGAACACGCTCGCATGGACGGTGGATGAATCACCACTGTCGATCGGTCCGCGCGTGATGCCGTCGCGGTATTTTCTGGCTCCGCTGGCGGGGTATACGCATCTGGCGTTTCGACGGGTGATTCGCGGGTTAGGAGGACTCGGGCTGGCGACGACTGATCTGGTGCAGGCGACGCTCCTGCTCGCCCGGCGGCCCCGATCACTGGAGCTGATTGAGACCGATCCGCACGACATTCCTTTGTCGGTCCAGATTTTCGGAGGCAAGGTCGGCGAACTCGCCAAAGCGGCCCGCTTGCTGGAGAGCAAGGGGTATCAGGGCATCGACCTCAACATGGGCTGCCCGATGGCGCATATCAACGGCCAGGGGGGCGGGGCCAAGCTGATGTGCGACACCGACGGGGCCTGTGGCCTGGTCGAGCAGGTCGTGAACGCCGTCTCGGTCCCGGTGACCGTCAAGATGCGACTCGGCTGGGACTCGACGCGACTCAATGCTCCGGTCCTCGCCCGCGAGTTTGAACGCCTCGGCGTCGCCGCAGTCACGATTCACGGACGCACGCGAGCCCAGGGTTTCCACGGCTCAGTCAGCATTGATGGCATCCGGGCAGTGGTCGAAGCTGTGGACCACATCCCGATCATCGGCAACGGCGATGTCCGCACCCCGCAGCAGGCACTGGAAATGCGACAGCTGACCGGGTGCCACGCAGTCGCGATCGGCCGTGGAGCCCTGCTCGACCCGTGGATCTTCCAGCGAATCGACCGGGCTCGTCGGGGTGAGAACTCAGACTTTACCCCCTCCGTCGAGGACCAGATTGCGTTCCTGCGGCAGCATTTCCACCTGATGTACGAGCAGCACGCCGACTTCAGCTGCCTGATGTTCCGCAAGTTTGCTGCGTGGTACGGGGCTCGGCTCGGCGTGCCGGAAGATCTGGAAGACCGCCTGCGCCGGTTCGAGTCCGTCGAGGAGTTCGAGGCCATCGTCGATCAGATCGCGGCCCGCCACGGCGAACGCGAAACGAGCGTCCCCACCGCGCTGATCAAAGTCCCCAACGGCCCGATCGAACACTGGTAGTACAAAAAGCCGGGAGGGCGAGGCCCCTGCCGTGCCGCTATTCCAGGAGGACGTCCACCACGTCAGCGGCTCAGCGGGAGCTTCGCCCTCCCGAATGACCATTCCAGTTAGACCTGCTTCGCAGCCTGGACCATCTCAACCACGACCTTCACACCGTCGGCCAACGGGTACTTCTCGGGATCGCTCTTGGTCCGGTGCTTCACTTCCACTTCGCCTGCAGCGACGCCCTTGCCGCCGAGAACGATGCGGATCGGGAAGCCAATGAGGTCGGCGTCCTTGAACTTCACCCCGGCACGCACATCGCGGTCGTCGAACAGCACATCCACGCCCGCAGCCTTCAGCTCGGCGTAGTACCGTTCGGCTTCGGCCATGACTTCCGTTTCGTTGACGTTCAGCGGACAGATCACCACTTCATACGGGGCGATCGTCATCGGCCAGATCAGGCCGTTGTCGTCGTGACAGGTCTCGGCCAAGCCCGCAATGATGCGGTTCACGCCGATGCCGTAGCAGCCCATGATGATCGGGTGCTTGGTTTCCTTCTCGTCGAGGTAACCCGCGTCGAGGGCGACGCTGTACTTGGTCCCCAGCTTGAAGACGTGGCCGACTTCAATCCCGTGCACCAGCCCCAGCTTCGAATCGCACTTCGGACAGGGATCG
>CANJZR010000011.1 GCA_947479075.1 Planctomycetaceae bacterium | reverse complement strand
GCCTTGCAGGCACAGGTCGTCCCGGGAACAGGAAACATCCTGAACTTCGACGATCTGGAAGATGCCAACTGGGGATACACCCCCAATCTGCCCAAGAGCAGCAAGGAAGAAGACGAGAACATCCGGTTCCCGCTCGGTTTTTCCAGCAACCGGATGTGGTCCGAGAGCCCGAAACGCGGTAGCCCGGACGTGATCAAGAGGATTGAGACACCCGCTGGCGGATTGGCCGGCAGCACCGGTTCGCTCTATCTGAGAACTCGTGACTGCGGAATCCCCGGTCGCCCCGGCAACAAGCAGGCCCAGGATGACTTCATCCTGGCTGCCCGTCCGGTGTCGGTGAACTTCTCACCGAACTATGTGGTTCGCGTGTTCGTTCCGGAATTTGAAGCCTGGGAACAACGCCAGGGCGTCAGCTTCGGCATCCGCGCTGGAATGCAGGGCATGGTCACCAAAGAAAAACCTGCCAGCCTGGGACGACGATTGCTGCGCGGTTCGCGGATGCAGAAGGTCACCGAAGTTGAGCCGTACTACCCGGGCTTCTTCATCGCCTACAACCCGAAGAACGCCAATCCCGCCCACAAAGATCCTCACGCGATCATCCTGATCCGGTCGGATGGAAATGGTCATGAAGTCGCTGGCCCCAAGATCACTCAGACGGGTTGGTGGACATTCGGAATGTCGGTCACACCAGACTCACGCTGTCACTACTATGCCCATGCCGGTGTCGCCGATCTGACCGCCGCAGACCACATTTACTCTTCGTTGCCCTACGGGATTCGTGGCGACTTCTTCAACACGATCTTCTTCAATGTCTGCTCCGCCGATAATGGCGTTGCGTGGTCGACCCCGTGGATCATCGATGATCCCAAGGTCTACTACTCGGGCAAGCCCATGACCAATCCGACTGTTCCTCAGCAAGCTCAGGGACAGCCAGTCAAGACAGTCCAGGCTCCCTCGGGAGAGTTGAACACGAAGAACGCTTCGATGTCCAAGGTGATCATCGATCCCGAGATGCAACCTTCCGTTCAACCGCCAGCTACGGCTGACGCTGGGACCACTCCAGCTGTAACGACAGCAGATGTCCCCGCCCCCGAGGCACCACCGGCAGATCCAATTACCCAGGAACCGGTTGCTCCACCAACGAACGTGACTCCGCCAAGTGTTGCACCGCCGATGGCTGCCGCTGAGTCCCAATCCTCTGTGGTGCCGGTTCATCCCCTGAATACGCCAGACGTTTCTTCAGGA
Organism: Planctomycetaceae bacterium; assembly: GCA_947479075.1. GTDB lineage: Bacteria > Planctomycetota > Planctomycetia > Planctomycetales > Planctomycetaceae > TH-plancto1. The sequence continues at coordinate 15,998 of CANJZR010000011.1, read as the reverse complement.
GAAAATGCCCCGCAGAACGACGCCAAACCACAAAGCGAGCTGGAGAGCGATCTGATTCCTCTTCCGCCGCTCGATTAACACTGCTTCCCGGCAGGTTTCGTTGAGCCGAGGCTGAGCGTTCAGCCTCGGCTTTCTTTTTTGATAAACGCCAACTGGAGGCTTTATTTCTCGCGGCGACCCACGGTCTCCAGAATCGCAATCACGGCCAGCACGCACAGCACCATGGCAAAGACAATGACAGCTCCGCTCCAGCCCTGAACACGGTACAACAGAAGTGCTCCCAATCCCGTGGTCAACGTACAGAGATGGACTGTCAGTACCGCGTTTTTCCGACTCAGCCCCATTTCGACCAACCGGTGGGAGAAGTGAGATTTATCGGGATGGAAGGGGCTGCGGCCCTGTGACAGTCGAATGAGTACCACCGAGGTGAAGTCATACAGCGGCACCGCCAGAACACACAGTGGTGCCAGGATCACTGACCGGGAGGATTGATTGGCATCGTAGAACGTTCCGAGCAGCGTCAGTGAAGCGAGCATCAACCCGATGAACATGCTTCCGGCATCGCCCATGAAGATCCTGGCTGGCGGCCAGTTGTGGCACATGAACCCGGCAATCGAGCCAGACAGCACAAGCAACACACCTCCCACGAACCACTTGGGATCGGCGGACGAGGTCAGCATGACAGCTGCAAAGATCACTGAAGCAATCAAGCCGATGCCGGACGAGAGAGCGTCCATGTTGTCGAGAAAGTTAAACGCATTAATCAGCACGCCAATCCACAGCACCGTCAGAATAAATCCGATCCAGGGCTGTGATGCGAAAACTGTGGCCCGTACGCCGCAGCTGGCTAGACCAACCGCAATGCCCAGCTGCATGAACAGTCGCGGCTGCCAAGGCAGCGGGCGATAGTCGTCCCAGAATCCCATCGTCGCGACGACCACTCCTGCAACGGCGAGAATCCAGAACTCACTGGATCGGGCCATGACCCCGCTCAGATGTGGCCGCAGTTCCTCAGGAAACCACCCTGGCATCTGCGGCTGCCGCAAGAGCCACCAGACCGCCAACTGCGCGGCACTGGCCGTGATCAGGAATCCCGCGACAATTCCGATCCCGCCCCCCAGAGGCGTCGGAGTGGTGTGAACTTTCCGGGCGGCGGGCTGATCAATCAGGCCAATGCGAGGCGAAAACCACCGCATGAATCCGGTGACACCGCACGACACAATGAACGACGGAATCAGACATGCAGCGATAAACCAGAGCACAAACAGTCACTCCGAGGCGGGACGACGCAAGACTTGAAACGCCCGCCAGGAGTACTCCATCCCGCTATACACGGTAATGGCCACGGTGGCCCAGATGGAAAAGTCACGCAGACCAAACAACAGGCGGGTCGAGAGAACCGACTCCCACAATGATCGAAAACCAGGACTCAACGAGAACAGACAGAGTGGCACGGCAGTGCACTGCAACCCCATCTTGATTTTCCCCGACCACTTCGCAGAGAAGTCAGTCCCGCGCTGCTCCAGAAACGCACGCAGCTGTGTGATAAACATTTCGCGAGCGACAATCACAAATGTCACCCACGCCCCGACGCCGCTTTCGGGCCACGCCATCAGAAAGATGAACGAGCCGCAAATGATAATCTTGTCGACGAAGGGGTCGAGAATCCGGCCGAGCACCGTCACCTGACCATATTTCCGGGCCAGATAGCCGTCCAGAAAGTCGGTCAGCGCGGCGATGATGAAGACGATCGCCGAGGTCTGCCAGTACTTGCCCGTCGCGATCAGACAGAACAAGACCAGCGACAACACGAACCGCGATAATGTGATCGCGTTAGGCAAATTCAATGAGCGACCATCGATCACCGAGGCAATTTGAGCATTCTCAGATTGAGCGGGTATGGTCAAAGAGGCGGCTTCCATTGATCGGCCAGAACAGACGCGAACGATGGTCGAACTCAACAGCCCACCAACCTCGCTCCGTCCCGGTCATGGTAGCGACTGCTACGCCGTCCAGCGAGAACATGTCGAACATTTTCGCGGCTCAATCGACAATTCAAACATCATCGATTGAATCGCTTCAGACGGAGTTTCCGCCTCGAAAGCGAGCGTCATGCACAGTAGACAACGAACAATCGGAATTCGGCAGAATTCGCTGGTGCCACAAGTGGTGAACGCCGATCACATCATGGCACCGAGGACTCTTCCTCAGTGATTTCGAGCGGTCTACCCAGCCACTGCGATGGCCACGACTTGTTGCCGTTTCTCTGGCAGACTCCCGGCGAACACTCTCGCTGGAGAAACCGTTCGAGCAATTCTCGCAGCCGCCGGTGCTCCTCCCCCTCGGAGCTCCGGCGGTTCTTTTTTATTGAATATGGGTAGCAGGCACCGTCAGTTTCCGTGCTCGTGTTCCACTGCAAAAAACTCCCTGACTCTGTGTGTGAAGCGAATACAGAGTTGCAGACATCTCTACTTCGCCTCACCGTCTTGTCGCTCCATGAGTTGAATTAAACTCCTTACGGTGCCAATCAAGAGAGAAATTCCACAGACTCCACTCGCAATTCCAGTGCCCCAGGTCACGACGCGAAAAGCCCTCGTTCCCACGTGGTCACCGAGCGAAGCCAGCAGCACCCAGATCAGCCCACTGGTCACTGTGACGGCCATCAGCCCCACCCATGTGACCAGCCCACGTCGCAGCCATGTCAGTTGTCCGTGAGTCTCGTTCATGAGTCACCAGATCCGAAAGAATTTGATTAACGGCCCGAGAGACTAATCGACTTCCACGAACGATGAATACTTTCCGTCCTTCACTCGTGAGACCACGGTCTCTTGTGACGAATGCATCCCCATCGCTGAGCGGGCATTGTCACCACGCTCGGCCTGATGAAAGACCATCCACAGGTCGTCCCCGAATCGCCAGCGTGCGGCACTCGCCAGATGCGGGGGCACACGCTTCCCTTCTTCAGCCACGGTCAACGGGCCCCACTGGACCGGTGTCTCGCGGCGACTGGCGTCCCAGTCAATGACGACTGCGTTATAGAACCCCGAATGTTCAGCCACGCTGCGCAGGAGGATGCGCTGGTCCTCGCACGACAGATGACCATCCGCGCTTCGCACCCGCTCCTGATCCATGAAGAGGGGCAGGACGCGAGCCACCACTGATCCATGATGCAGCTGCCATTCCCGTGACCGACCGTCTGCGAGAGCTTTCCATCCAGAAGTTAGCGGCAGCTGCGATTCCAGCGATACTCCCGTCATGCCCGGAGCTCGCACTTCATCGGCGATGAACAGGAAGTGATCAACCCGCGACCAGAGCAACTGACGAAAGACCGTCACGCCCGGGGCAGGCTTCCAGGTCAGTTCGCAGAAATCGGCTTCGGTATCCGAGAACCAGCAACAGCAACTCCACTCCCCACCCGTCCAGTTCTGCCCACCGGCTGTCACACTGGCGGTCCAGTCTCCCTGAATCAGCGGCTGTTCCTGAATACTCACCTCGACCGAGGGAACGTTCTGGTCAAAGCGAGCAATGCATCGGTCTCGGGATTCGCGCCAATCCCCATGCAGCAGCGCGTAATCGGCGAAGTCAGACTGGTGCGAGACGATCTGCTTCTTCTTCATCTCGGACCGCGTACGGGGCTTCTTCGGAGAGACCTTCTCATCCGGGTTCGATTCCAGGCCGACTCGCTTCCAGATCTTCTGGAGCTTGCTGATGGCCTCGGCGGAGTCGGAATCGGCGAGCGGCGACACACTCTCCATCCAATCCAGAGCTTCGTGCGGAGTCCGCGACGCAACCCAGCTGCAGTCGAGAGGAAAGAGCAGGATCGCCCGGGCTGCCAGTTTCGCGAGTCGTTCGCGATCCTTGGCATCACCCAACTTCAAATCGAGCCGTTTGAACAAGTCGTTCTGCCGCAGAATTCCCGCCAGCGCAGCTGTCAGCGACGAATGAATTGCAGCCTGAGGGCATCCTTCTTCGTCGACGAAGGTCCCCAGAAACTGGCGAACAGCGGTCGCCACCGGTTCGACGTGTGATTTCTTGAGCGGTAACTCTGCGGATGCGATCAGCCGCATCAGCTGCATCTCGGTGGCCAGCAACTCGCGAACTGCGGAGTGATGGGTCCCAGTCGTGCTGGAGACGGGCCCGGTGTGCTCCTCGACAAACCGCCACAGACGGATCAACACCCCATCCGACAATCGGCTCGAGCGGTCAATCAGAATGGCACAGGCCAGCAACTGGTCGAGCAAGCTGGGGACAGCCGACGGAGGATGGCGATCAAGCCACGCCTCGACCATGCCCGACTGCATTTCGACGGCCTGTCGCCCTTTCAGAGTGGACAACCTGCGCAATTCGTCAATGGCTTCGATTGTGACGGCGTCCACTGCGGGATCGGCGGACCAGCGTAATGCGGGGATCAGCCCCAGCTTTTTGAAGGGCTCGAACCTCGACCGCAACTGCCGCGCCACCTGACGAATATCCCCTTCCCGGAGAGCAGTTTGCCACTCGACGGGGGAACGAATCGTCGCCGAGAGTGACTGCAACCACTCGGTATCCGTCAGATTCTGAAGGGATCGGGAACGGACGGGGACAGGTGAACTCATGGTGTCGGTAAGCTTCCAGGAAAAAGGGGGACACCTCAGCGTAACGCAACGTCGGTCCGTTGCAAATCCGCAGAGTCATCGCGCGGAATGAATTCAGACACTCCAATTCCTTACTCAATTTGTTCCCGTCTGGAGAACGCGGAACGAGAATCCGTCCACCATCTCCTGGCCGCTCAGTATTACCCTCCTGAAGAGGACACAGTGGTCGACGCGAGGAGAGCGGAATAGACTGAGAGCTGATGAACTCGCTGATTGGACTTCGGAAACACCTTCGACGGAAATCCCCATGAGACTGATTCTGCTGGTCGCTGTTCTGACTGTGGGAGCGTGTGGTCCGGGGTGGGCGGAAGATGCACCGCTCACAGCTGCGGAGGCAAAACACCTGTCGAACCTGCGGCAGGTGACCTCGAAGTTTCCCCGGGCTGGTGAGGGATATTTCTCACCCGATGGGAAAGAGATCGTTTACCAAGCCTACCCTATTGGCTATCCGTTCTATCAGATCTTCGTCCAGCCTCTGCAGCCTGACGGCAAGCCCCGGATGATCAGCACCGGTCGAGGCCGGACGACATGTGCGTACTTCAGCCGCGATGGCAAGGGCCTGCTGTTCGCCTCGTCCCATGCCGACCCGATGATTGAGCAAACCGAGAAAGCCGCCCGCGAACTGGAAGCTCAGGGCGGTCGAAGACGGTATCAGTGGGACTTCGATCCCTACATGGACATTTACACCATCGGACACGACGGAACGGGACTCAAGCGGCTGACAGATGCCCCCGGGTACGACGCTGAGGGAAGTTACTCGCAAGACGGCAAACACATCGTCTTCACCAGCAGTCGGGATGGCGACGCTGACCTGTACATCATGGACGCCGATGGCTCGAACGTTCGCCAATTGACTAACGTCGATGGCTATGACGGCGGGCCATTCTTCTCTCCCGACGACCTGTGGATTATCTACCGCAGTGATCGCCAGAAGGAGCACATGCTCCAGCTGTTCATCATCTCCGTTGACGGCAAGCGGGAGTTCCAGCTGACGAACAACCTCGATCAGGTGAACTGGTGCCCCTACATCCACCCGTCGCAGAAGTATCTGATCTGGTCGGGGGCCGACTACTCGAAGGGCCCCATGGGAGCCAACTTCGACCTGTGGAAGATGGATCTGAAGTTCGAAGACGGCAAGGTCACAGGCGGCACTCCTGAACAGATCACCGATCACGAGAAAGCCGATGTCCTGCCGGTATTCAGCCCCGATGGAAAGCAGCTGATGTGGACCTCCAGCCGGACTGCGGACGGGTCGAGCCAGTTGTGGATCGCCGACTGGAAGGAATAGCCCCTCACCCACCACAAGTCATTTCAAAACAACAACTTGTAGACAACACGCCTCCCCCAACCACGGCGGGTTGTCCGAACTACTGTACAAGACTCACCTTGAGGTGATTTTCGTTTTGCCGATAGAGTCCCCGCGAATAGGCGTCAAAGGGACGTCTTGGCGGAGTCATGTTCTCCTGAAGGATCGGGAGTTTGGACTACCAGTTCGGCGCTCCAGGGAAGGTCTGTGCAGCCAGCGGAAAACCGCTCGGGCCGGGGGACAAGTGCGTCTCTGCACTCGTCGAGCAGTCGGGCCGACTGGTACGACTCGACTACCTGGAAGCCCACTGGACTGGCGAGCCGCCGCACACCGTCGGAAGCTGGAAGTTCCAGATTCCCGAAGCGACCGCCCAGGAACAACGCATCATTGATGTCGACTCGTTGTTCCGGTTCTTTGAACAGCTGGTCGAAGATGCCAACCCGGGTTACGACCGGATGCGGTATGTCGTAGCACTGTTCCTGCTGCAGCGTAAACGCCTGAAGCTGGATGGAACACGCCACGAAGACGGCCAGGATCTACTGGTCTTCCTTGGCAGCCGAGGCGAAGGCCCGTACGAAGTGGTGGACCAACAGCTGACCGCTGACGAGATGTCAGTGCTTGAGGCTGAAATGAAAGCCCAGCTCCAATCACAACGGGAGCAGGTCGCGTGAATAGCTTACCATCAGCCGCCCAACCGTCCCGATTTTTTCCGGCGATCAATCGCCAGGCGTTGCGAACACCGAAGGGGTGTCCGACCTTCAAAGCAGGATGCTCGAACATGAACTGGTCCGAGACCTGTCACGTCGCGGAGAAGGATCTTCCGGCACGGTTCATCTCCTTTTGTATGTTGATGCTGCTCTGTTTCGTCGCATTCGGCATGACAGGCTGCGTTTCGATGAACATCTGGAGGCACAGAGAACCTCCACTGGCCAAGGCTGATCCTCCACTTTCGCCCAGTTCGTCAGCGGAAGCGATCCTCGCCAGAGTCAACGAAAATGCGTACAGCGAATATTCTCCAGACGGGCTCAAGTCCTATCGCTGTGACGATGTGAAAGTGCGGATGAAGGGTGTTCCCGCCCCCATGCGGGCTTCGATCGTCGTCGAGGCTCCACGAAATCTGCGGCTGCGCGTCGCGAACCCCCTCACCGGCGGCGATGCGGTTGATCTCGGTTCCAACGATCAGGAGTTCTGGTTCTGGGCCAAAGATTCCCAGCCTGCCAATGTCCTCGTCTGCTCACACGATCAGATTGCTGTGGCGACCAAGGTCACAACGTTGCCCCTGCCATTTCGGCCCGACTGGCTGATGGAAGTTCTGGGCGTCGCGCCGATCTCCGGCTCGGGTTACGAAATCCGCCGGATGAATCAGCGTAGCCCGATTGTGGAACTGGTCTCGGTCCAGCGGACCCCTGATCAAAATCCGGTCCGCCGCATCGTCAAAGTCGACATGGGACACGGTGTCGTACTGGAACACCGGATCGAAGGGATGGACGGGAAAATGATCGCCAAGGCGACGCTCACCCGTCACTTCCTGGACCCGGAGACACGTCTCATTTTGCCTCGCCAGATCTCGATCGACTGGCCCGCTGCGGAACAGGTTCTGGCATTGAGCCTGGAGTTCACGAGCGTTGACTTCAACTCACCCGCTCAGTCCGGAGCGATGTGGACGGTGCCCAATCTGCCCGACTACCCGGTATTTGACATTGGAGCCTACGCCGTCAGACAACTGGGGAATCAGTACCACGATCCGGCCAGCCCTCACGCGGGGGATACGGAAGTCGCCGGACAAGCAAAGATTGATGACGATTCAGACATTGAGAACGACAGTACTGACTCGAATGAGAATGGCATTACCGACGCCGGGCCCTGGTCTGACGAACCTCCTCCACTCGACACCATTGATCGTCCGACTCAGACAGCTTCCCTGCAGAAAGAACAGCCTGATTCCCCCCCGTTAGCTGAGGAATCGCCGGCCGATGATGGTGCCGCGGAAATTCCGCCAGACAACGCCCGCCCGTTTCCGGAATAGCCCGGTGCTAAGTCAGATTCCGACTCTTGGCGCCACACAGAGCGTCGCAACACGGTTCGCTCGCAAGGGCTGGCCTACTTCCCTTCAAAGCAACCGATATCGACTGGCCCTGCGACGGGCCGTTTCATCCCGGGTCGATCGATTCCGGGAGGTTCAAACTCCACGGGCAGCGTACGTGGCGGCGCATTTACGCCGTGGTCCCGCAGCACAGACCCAGCTCCCGGCTGATAGTCCGCACGCGCCGGGTCAGCAAACCCCGGGTTTTCCTGCTCGCTTGCATCAATGGAGTTGACCGCCCCCTTGAGCTGTCCAAAGCACTTCTTCCACCCGGGCTTGAGGTAGTTGCCACGCAGATTGGCCTGTCCCGTTTCGTCGAGGATGGCAAAGGACGCTCCCGGTCCATTGGTGTAGATCACATTGTTCCAGATTTCAGCCTTCTGCATGTTCGTCGACAGCCGCATCAACACGGTCTTGTCTTTACGAGTCGAGATGATGGTGTTGTTATAGAACAGGAGCGATCGCCGATTGGCGGCGTCGTCCCCGCTGTCTCCCCCGAAGTGGACGATCTGGTTGTTGTCGGGCCCGGCATGTTCAATGAGCAGATTGCCATAGACCAGTGCCAGGTGGTATCGCGAGTCGTTGCGAATCGCCATCCCTTCCTGGGAGTCGACGAGGTCGAGCTGGCGGTTACCCCCTTCGATCCGGTTGTAGCGAACGATGAGCCCGGCCGAACGGTCCTTGAGGTTGTTCCCGCGGCTGCCAGCCCGCAGCGGGCCGAAGCGGTTGAACTGGTAGATCATGCCCGTCGATTCGGAGTAGGCATTGTGCTCATAGACACTGCCCACGATGCCGTTCTCGTAGATGTCACACCCCTCGACCAGCACCTCTTCCGCGTCGGGCGCTACAAAGAGTCCGTTGCCACAGTCGTGCAGGCGACAGTTGCGAATCGTGATGTGATTGCCACTCTCAACGTAGATGGCCGAAGCGTTGGTCGCGTACTCGGTCAATCCGTCGTTGCCCAGAAAAAAATTCTCGGGCCGGGCTCCCTGAATGTTGAGGTTCTCGATCACGATGTATGCAGGAGGAGTATCACCCGAGTCGCGGGTCGAACCGATCTTGATCACGCTGCGGGCCGGAGCGGTGAATTGCAGCCCCGTGGGCGTGGAAGCACGACCGGCCTCGATGACCGGGGCCTCGCCCTTGGCATTGCGAACACCGCGCACGACGATCGGCTTTTCGGCAGTCCCGGCGCTGGAGATCGCCCACTTGAAGCGATATGGCTCGGGACGCCAGTGAATCTCGACGATGTCGCCGGGATTCAGTCGATCCCAGGCCACATGGCCCGGATGCCGCATCGGCTTGTCGGGTCCGACCTCGTAGGTCTCCGCTGCTGCCATGCCTGCCAGACAGACACCCCACACCACCGACGCCAAATTGAATCGCAAAAAACTCATCGACAACTCGATCCCCAGGCAGAGATGAGTTCCAGAACCCCGACTCGATCACAAACGCACCAGCTCAATTGCGCAATCGGACCCGGGCAACTCATGCATTCTAAATCTACTTCACGCCGGGGACGGCGGAGGGGGGAGACTGCGGTTTGTCGACTGCAAAACTCACAGATTGGAACCCCGCTGCGATACAGGTGTCCCAGACATCCACCAGCTGTTCCATCTGCACCGATGGGGCAATATCGAGGACCACGGGATTCTCGGGGCTGACCTCCGCCAGAGCCCGCAGGTTGGATTTCAGCTGGTTCAGGTCCTGGTAAACCGTGCCGTTCATGTCGACCTGCAGGGCGTTCTCGGCTCCGGCGATCTGGAGCTTTAGCCAGACATCGGTGACCCAGGACTCGCGGGATACGGGATCGACCTGAGTCGTGACCGATCCACTCTCCGGCAGGTCGGCAGGCAACAGCTTCTCGGGCGGGGAGCCACCCGCTGTGACGACAAAGAAGATCAACAGGTTAAAGACAACGTCGACCATGGCCATCATCGGATCGCCGTAGTCGCGCGTTTTGTTTCCCGGGAGTCGCATGGCGGAGAGTGTCTTCTCAGTCGACACCTCAGAGCAAGAGCGATTTCCCCCCCCCCCCCGCAGCTGACTGACTACGGTCTCGGCGGTGGTGGCTCTCCATCGGGACCGAATTCCGGGCGTGGACCACCGGGTGGAGGCCCCTCTGGGGGTGGCTCGCGGTCATTGGGACCGGGCTGGCGATTCTTCCCCAGCTGTCGGCCCAGAATGCCACGCATTCCCTTGGGGCCCTCTCCGCGTGGACCTCTCCCCTCGCCATTCGGGCCATCCCCCGGAGGGCCCCCCTGAAGTCGCTTGCGGGCCGCATTGATCTCTCGATCGAGCAAACTCCGAAGCTCTGCCACGTCAGGATCGGCCAACAGGTAGCTTCGCAGCAGCTTGGCCTTGAACTGGTCGGCCCGTAACTGCAGGAGTTGATCCTGTTGCTCGGGAGGCAGAGTCGCCAGATGAGCTCGCAGCTTGTCATCACCGACGCTCGCAGCCTCGCGGGATAGTTGATCCACACACGAGATGAAGATCGCTCGTACGACAAACCTCTTCCGTTTTTCGATATCGATCGGCCCGGAAAAAAACTGCTTCAAATCGGCGTGGCCGGTCTCTTCCACCATCTGGGCCAGTTCCGCCTCTGTGAGCGTTCGCAAGGCCTTCTCGGGGTTCTGGCCCCCCTGCTCACGCAGCAGTCGCAGCTGGTACCCGAACCGTTTGAGTCCCTGAAGCTTGTCGACCTGCTGCTGCTCTTCGGCGGTCAGTGTCAGTCGCCGGGTCAGGTAATCGAAGACCTTCGACAACTGTTGTTCATTCAGACGGGCCAACTGCAAAGGTCCGGCCACCGGACGCGCCTCGACCTCGGAATCTTCGGCGTCGGACCGCTCTTCGACAATGCTGGCGACGCGCTTGACCTTCTCCTGAGGCTGGCTGATGTGGGCTAGATCGTCCTGTTGCCAGGCGTCGATCGTCTTGAGCCAGTCGCAATAGTGCCTCATCGCGTCCAGATAACGCGGTCCTTTGGTTCGATCCTGCTCAAGTTGTGAATGTAGTCGACGCAGCTCGTCCCGCTCTTCCTCGGTGAGCGAGCGATACAGTTCGTACTTGCGTTTCAAAACGTTTCGTTCGACATCCGACATCTTCGAGATCGTGTCACGGGACGGCGATAGAGCGGGATTTCCCCGTCCCAGCACAATCGGTGCTGCGACCAGAACCCCAGCGATTGTGAGCCCCCATCCGAGCCAGGCTGTTTTATTGAACATGGGCGTTCCTCACTTCTTCCTGAATCTCCTGCATCAGGAGCGGCTGTCCTTCCAGCCGTTCGAGAAACTCATGCTGCCCGACCTGTCGGTACTCATCGATGTTCTGAATAATTGGTAAGTCGCGGAGCAGCAGTTCCTCGTTGGACGGTGCCCAGCGATTGGTGCTGGCATAGCCCAGCAACCCGGAAACGACGAGTAAACCGGCTCCCGCTGCTGCCACCACGAGAAGGTGAGCCCGCTTGTACCACCAGGACTGAGTCAAATCAGGCTTCACATCGGCCAGCTTGACCGTTGCCATGGTCCGCTGGGTGAACTCCGTCGTCGCCTGGGGCCGGGGCAACAGATCGAGAAGTTCATACGTACGTACCAGCATCTCAACATCTTTGCGAGCCACCGGGCTGTCGGCGAGGATGCCCTCGAGCTTCTTGGTCTCATCGGGGCTCAGCTCGCCATCGAGATAGGCCACGAAATTGTCCCGGTCTTCGACCGAAACACGTTTCATCTTATCCATGGCAGGCTCCCAGCTGAGGGGAGAGGGTCAGGTTCTGGAGGGGTTTCACTTGGCGTACTCCTCCAGAGCAATTCGGAGCTGGTCGCGGGCCCGGGACAGCAGTGACTTCACGGCCTGCGGGCTCATCTCCATCGCGGCTCCGATGTCGATGTAGTTCATCCCTTCAAACTTGTGCAGCAGAAGTGCCATGCGCTGACGATCGTTCAGCGTCTCCATGGCAGCTTGCACCTTGGCCATGAGCTCCGTTTTGGCCATCACGCGTGACGGCATCAGGGCCGATTTCTCTGGAACCAGCTGAGGTTGTGGGGCAGCTTGCGGCCCGGAGATCTCCGGGTCGGCCAGCTGTGTCTCCTTTCGACGGCCTAGTGTGCGGCGGGTGTTACTGGCCAGATTGTGAGCAATACTGAAAATCCACGTCGAGAACTTCGCGTTGGCTTCGTAGCCTTGCCGGGCACGATACACCCTGAGGAAGACCTCCTGGGCAACATCCTCCGCGGTGGTGCGATCCCCAATCAGATTGGTCAGCACGCCGATCAGACGATCCTGGTACGTTGCGACCAACCGGGCAAATGCAACTTCATCCCCGTCCCGGACACGGAGCATGAGCTGTGCGTCCGGATCCTTGAGGTAAGGATTACTGGCGGTACTGGTGGTGGTCACGAGTCCCGATGCCTTTGCGAAGAAATCACCGCTCGATTGTCCCCTGCCGGTGGGTGAGACACCGCCGACACCAGGACACGCCGCACGTGATGCGGGAGATTGACTCTCCCACTAGAAGGGGAACACCGAACCCCTGCCAGAGTTCCGGAATTTCTCTCGAAATGTGACGAATTCGAGTCATTCTCACCAGAGATAATACCTGATGCACAAGTCCCACTGCGAGGTTTAGCAGCGGATTTTGAACTTATTGTGGGGGAGATATCGTGCGTGCAACAGGCCGAAAAAACCACTCCTGTGTGGCTTCTTTCGAGGATGAGAAATCATCATCAGCGGTCGACGATCGTCAACGGGTTCGTTCCACCGGTCTCCCAAAAGTGATAGCTTGTGACACACCCTCAGAGGAAGTTCAGTCCATGTCGTCTCGCAACCAGATCCTGCAGTCGATCCGCAGCCATGCCATTTCGAGCGAACCGCTCCCCGAGTTGCAGACGGATGGAGTGCAGTTTGACGACCCCATGGCGAAATTCTGCGAAGTATTGGCCATGGTCGGCGGTCGTGGTATCCACGTCGCGACACTGGCAGAAGCGCAGCAGGCCTTAAGCGAGATCCCCACATACCAGTCGGCCAAGCTGAGGGTATCGGCCATTCCGGGAGTGGGTGAGACGAACTTTGACGCAGCTGCAGTGACCGACCCGCATGATTTCGAGGCGGTCGACTTCGCGGTATTGCCGGGTCTCGTGGCCTGTGCCGAGAACGCAGCGGTGTGGGTGACCGATGAAAACGTGCCTCACCGGGTGTTGTACTTCCTGACTCAGCATCTGGCACTGGTGGTTCCCAGCCGGTCGCTGGTCCACAATCTGGGACAGGCTTATCCGCGAATCAATGTCCAGTCGACCCGCTTCTCGGCGTGGATCTCCGGCCCGTCCAAAACAGCGGATATTGAACAATCACTCGTCATCGGGGCACACGGGCCCCGTTCGCTGACGGTGTTTCTGGTCGACGAATTGCAGGATTAAGCAACGCTCGACCGGCACATAACACCTGTGAGCCGGAAGCGTCAGCGCCCGGAGCATGCAACGTTTGACTCGTATTCCGGGAGCTGACGCTTCCGGCTCACGGGCGACTTTTTTCCAACTCTCGATCAATACCCGTAGCGGGGATTGTTCGGGTCGAAGTCGACATCGGTCAGCCCGACATTGGTCTTCACGTTCTGATACAGGTAATCCTCGACCAGTGTCGGCTTCTGCCCTCTGCGTTCGGGAAACGCATACTGCTGCACCCGCACAGGGAACTTCGTCACACTGTCGAAGTAGAGTCGTGTCGTCTGGAAGGAATCGGTTCCGATCGGCAGCGTCAGCACGGTCTCAATGGCGTGACAAGACTGATCGCCGACCTTGGAATTCGGGTAGTGATTCACCGTAATGCCACCGGCATTCTGCTTCGACTGGTTGATCCAGACCCCCATTGCAGTCTCGACCAGCAGCTTCATCCCGACCTTGTAGATCGGGTGGCGGCTTTCGCCCATCGCGGTCGAGCCCAGCGGATCAAGCTTGAGTGTTCCTGCCAGCGACGCCAGCCCGGTGTCGTGGACGACGACCTTGCCGTCGTTCTTGCCGTGGACGTAAATCGCCTCGCGGCCTTCGTGGGGATCAAGATACTTCACATAGACGCTGAAGGGCTCGTGACGTACCTTCAGCAGCATCTTGGACGTGAGTACCGAACGACCGATTTTTTCGGTCTTGGTAAAGTTCGCTTCGTAATCGGTCACTGTTTTTAGTGCGTCGAGCGAATCTAAAGCGTTGCGGAGGGCGGGAATCAGGACGTGAGTCTGTGGAGCCTCATCAACCAGAGCGGCCAGCCTGGTATCGTCGGCGAAAACCGGAGAGGACAGCCCCCCCAGCGCGCCTGCCCCCAGTAGAGCCAGAAAACTCCGGCGTCCGAGCATCCCTGTTTCCACTGACGAGGTGATCCCTTGCAGGCTCGCCTCGGACTTCTTGAAAGAAGTCGACATCGCATCCTCCCTGATCGCGTCGCTCGCGAAGCAATCGTATTTACGAAAGCTCCCGAAACACGTGAGCGATCGACCCGTGTCCATTTCATCGGCGATCGACGCCGGTGACATGACCGCCTCCGGAAGATTCACTCCCAGGCTCCGTAACCGGCAATGTCAGCGACTCCCTTCATTAGATTCTAACTCATTCCCTTTCAAAGGGTTTCATGGGAAAACACAACTGATTTCGTATTTGACAGTGGGGAACATGTCTGTCTAAGCTCATGTCGATCTGGCACAAGGGATTTTCTGGAGACGCGACCCGCCATGGCCAAGAAAAAAGCCAGCCGCTCTTTCGAGGGGCAATCGATTCGAGTCAAAGACGGCGTCACAATGCCCGAATTTGCGGAAGTCAGCATTGCTGGCTGGACGGGGACTATCGTCGAATCGGGAGCTGGCGAAGCTCCCCAGCTGATCATCGAATGGGATGCAGCTTCGATGGCCAAGATGCCAGAAAGCTACAAAGCCCACTGTGATTCCCAGGGACTTTACTCGGGAATGGCATGCCTGCCCTTTGATCAGGTCGAGATTCAGGGATAGCAATCCCTGCCACGTTTGTCACGGTCTGTTGAGAAACGATTTGACTTTTTTGCAGTCCCATGCGTTCCGCCGCTGGTGGGCATGGACCCGTTTTGTGTTCGCTCCCTATGATCGCCCCGTGTTGATCAGGCAGAGTCAGGCCCGCCGCCTCTCCCTGACAGATCGACGCGGCATGCAGGGGTTTTCTGGCCCCGACCTCCCATTCTGACTCAATTCATGAGTCGATCTCCATCGATGTCCGACCCGTGGTGACTCGCACACGCACGGAGCATTCCTCACTCGAGAACTCAAGCATCATGACTCAGGAACGCACGATCCATCAAAAGCTCTCCGAACTCGCAGGCAATCTTTGGTGGACATGGCAGCCCGAAGTCACTGGGATCTTCCGCGAGATCGACTCACAACTGTGGACCGATGTGTCTCACAACCCGATTCTGCTGCTGCGAGAATACCACTCCGAGAAGCTCCAAGCCCGGGCCCGTGAGGCTGTCCTGCATGCCCGGATTCACGGGGCCTACCGCCGGTGGCAGGAGTACATGCATTCGGATAAGACGTGGGGAGACACCCATGCCGCGGTACTGGGCCACCGTCCCGCCGCTTATTTCTCCGCCGAGTTCGGAATTCATGAATCGCTGCGGGTCTATTCGGGCGGTCTGGGTGTGCTGGCCGGCGACCACCTGAAGAGTGCGTCTGACCTGGGAATCCCGCTCGTCGCGATCGGGCTCTACTATCAGGAAGGCTACTTCACACAGACCATCAACCCCAGTGGCTGGCAGGAAGAGGCCTATCCGCATGCCGATCCCCAGGACTTGCCGGTGCATGTCGCCCTCGACACGGAAGGCAAGCCGGTCATCGTCAGCGTGCAGACTCGGAACGAAACGATTTATGCCCGCGTCTGGATGGTCAACGTCGGTCGCATCACACTCTACATGCTCGACACTGACGTGCCCGAGAACACGGAAGCCAGCCGCCGACTGACAGCTCGCCTGT
>CANJZR010000010.1 GCA_947479075.1 Planctomycetaceae bacterium | reverse complement strand
CGAGCCAGCGGGATGTTCGGGAAGCCCACGCTCTATGGTACCGCGATTGTGAACGGCAGCCTGGTACTGCGTACGGGAAGCCAGCTGTTCTGTATCCGGACGGGGGAGTCTGCGGAGTGAGATGAGAGCGAGCCGGGAGAGAGGTATTTCAGGACTGGTCGGTCATTCGTAGTTTCTCAACAATTCCAGCCCGAATTGTCGGTTGCTCCTGTCGCCGCTTCGCGGCTGCTGGTGATTCGCTCTTCAATCCCTTGGGCTGACGCCCAAGGCTACAGGCTTTCACCGCTTCGCGGTTCAGTCCGCCTGCGCCGAACTTTCTCATCGGGGAGTCGCTGATATATAGGATATTTGACCATGTCGATACCTGTGGCCTACCACACGTGCCGTGTTACCCTGTAAGGCTGTTTTACATTCCTGTCAGACGACTTGTGATCTGCCTCAATTTGAATGTTACCGTTCATCCGCTGGTAACTCCCGGTCGGAGTTGCCAGAATCTCGGACCCGATTTGTCAGCGCCTTTTTTGCGGGCGAACGTTGGTCTGCACCGGCATGTGCGAAGGAGTCCTCATGGCGTCGAATTCTGAAACGGTTGAAGCTCTGCGTTGGAAGAAGTTCCCGGTGCTCAACGACGGGTTTGTGTGTCTGGTCGACACGATGGGCGACGACTCTGCGGTCGTGCAGGCGGCCCGCGTCAGCTATGGCGAGGGGACGAAGCATGTCTCGGACGACCGGACGCTGATTCGCTATCTGATGCGGCATCGGCACACGACTCCGCTGGAAATGGCGGAGATCAAGCTGCTGGTCCGCGTGCCGATGGATTGCTGGCGGCAGTGGATCCGGCACCGCATGGCCAGCGTCAATGAGTACAGCACCCGCTACTCGGTGGCGATCGACTCGATGCAGGAGACTGCTCCCGGGGAGTGGCGAACGCAGTCGGTGAGTAACCGTCAGGGGAGCGCAGGCTTTCTGAGCCCGGATATGGGACAGAAGCTGACCGAGTCGGAACACGAATTCCAGAAGTCCGCCGAGCGTTTGTATCGCGAACGGCTGGAGGTCGGTGTCGCGCGGGAACAGGCCCGCAAGGATCTGCCGCTGTGCTGCTACACCGAGGCCTACTGGAAGATCGATCTGCACAACCTGCTGCATTTCCTGGCGCTGCGGATGGACTCGCATGCTCAGCTGGAGATTCGTCAGTACGCGACGACGATTGGTGAGCAGATCGTGGCGAAGCTCTTCCCGACGGTGTGGGAAGCATTTATTGATTACCGCCGCGATGCACTCGCTCTGTCGCGTCTGGAAATCGAACATATTCAGCGGCTGTCCCAGCTGGCGGGCAGCAAAGGGGTCGGCCTGCCGGTCGGGCAGGATGTGTTTATGGAGTCCCAGCCCGAGGTGTGGAAATCTCTCTCGCGGTCTCGGGAACGCGATGAATGCCGCGAAAAGCTGATTCTGATGGGACTGGTCAAAGAGGCGTAGGGGGGATTGTTCTCCTCCGGGAACAGGTTGCCGTCGAGGAATTGAGTCCGAGGCTTCATCCGATGTCTGAACTGGTCGACCAACTGCAATCCTCGAATCCCGAGGTCCGTCATGCCGCGATCGCAGCTGCGGCGGGGACGAACTCTCCAGCAGTCGCGGAGATCCTGGTGGCTCGGCTGGCCGATATGAGTTGCCCCGAGCCGGAGCGGCAACTGGCGGCAGAGGCCCTTGCGAAAAGCAGGCTTCCCGAGGTCGCAGCGCTGCTGCTGCCGCAGCTGGGATCGGAGGCTGCGTTTACCCGGACGATGGCGGCCATGGGGCTGGGAGGTCAGTCGAGCCGCGACGTGGTGCTGGCTCTGGTGAAGAGTCTGACTGATTCCGTGAATACGGTCCGGAACTGGGCGGAGCGATCACTGCTGGGGATGGGGGCTGCGGTTCGGGAGTTCGGAGTGGAGGCCCTGATCGGGCTGTTATCGCATGAAGTGACGCTCTCGCGTTCGCCGGCGGCTCGGTTGCTGGGAGTGACTCACGATCGACGGGCGATGGAATCGCTCATAAAAATGGCAGAGAGCGATTCAGACTGGCTGGCTCGGATGGGGGCGATCAAGGCATTGGGAGATTTGGGAATTCCGGACGCTCTTCCCATCATTCTGAAATCTTTACAAACCGATCCCAAAAATCGCGTGCGAGCGGCTGCTGCTGAAGCGGTGGGCAAGTTGCGCACGGATCAAGCAGAGTCCATTCTGCGTGCAGTTCTGGAGTCTGACGAGGATGATGGCGTTCAGAAGATGGCGGGTGAAGCCCTCCGTTCGTTCGGATTCGATGTGACCGAAATCAACGATGAGGGCTGGGAGTAAACGTGCTCCGCTGGAATCTCGGTGATCACGTCAAAGTACTCGGGGAGTCTGATTCCAACAGGTTCGCCCGGTCGAATCCCAAAGCACCTGTTATAGCTCAGCATCTCTTCGCGAGTGATGCCTCTGTCTGGGTAGAGGAACTCGAATTTTGAGTAATTGGTGAAGTCACTGCCCCCATGGTAGCTCGAAATCTGGTCCACCAGATCGGGAATGCTTTGGGCAGAAAGCACCCCTGAGGTAACCACCAGTAGCATCACGACGACCTCTTTCATGAGGATCCTCCTGTCGTGCCGGTCCTTCTCCAATCAGGATCGGCAACAGCACCATCTCCGAACGCGTGTGGGATGATGCCATTACGAGTTGCTGTACTGAAAATGAGCATGAAGCAGACGCTGTGCCAAAACCTCGGTCACCGAGCCTCCTGCGGGAATCCGGTCGTAGTTTCTCAGCCAGAGGGCGGGGAGGTGCGCATGAAGGCCAGGGGCAGGACACGCACAGAGCGGGAGTGTTCAGACCCGGGATTCTGAGCAGTGATGCGTCGAGTTTTGTGGATCTCAGCTCATCTGTGTTGCAGCAGGTTGATTTTCATCGTCGGGTTTGTTAGCTTTCCCGATTCGCCATGTGGCCGATCGCTGGCGGGATAAATGTCCCGTCGCGAGCGTTACGGAACAGCATCGTTCATTGGGAGTTGCGTCGGAATGGGCGTCAAGAAAACCGGCAAGGGTCGTCGTAAACTCGGACGCAGGAAGCGACGTATGCGAGCCCGTATTCGCCATCGTAAGGGCTAAGACCTGCGCCGCGACAAAACTGTCGCGGTGATTCGGCAAAGCGGAATGCGATGCTGTGTACTCACGTCCAGTGTCGCTCGGCTTGCACGAGTGGTTTTCTGACTGTGTACTCATCGGCAGCCTGGTCGACCTGTGGGTCAATCCCCAGCGATCAGGTCTATGCGTTCAGTGATACTGATTCGGGATGAGGCCCCGTTTACGCCCCTCCCGCTCCGCCTTTCTCGGGGAGACACTGGGCATGGCTGCTCGATTGGCTCCGCCGCAGGGCGATACCCCGCTCGCCTACCTGAATGGTCAGTACCTCCCGGCAGAGGACGCTCAGCTACCTGTCTGGGACCGGGGAGTCGTTCAAGGGGCGACCGTTACGGAAATGATCCGCACATTTCAGCGGGTGCCGTTTCGACTCGATGCGCATCTGTCCCGTTTACGCAGTTCGCTGGGCTACCTCGGAGTCACACTCGAGGAAACAGACGTTGAACTGGCTGCAATTGTCGCACGTCTGGTTGAGTCCCGGGGCGCGAGTCTGCCACCTGCGGGTGATGTGGGGATTGTGATTCTCGCCACGCCGGGAGCGATCCCAATGTATGCGGGCGATGTTCCCGTCTCGAAGTCGCCGACTCTGTGCATTCACACATTCGCGCTTCCCTTTCGCCTGTGGGCCGACAAGTACCAGTCGGGGCAGGCTCTCGTCGTGCCGTC
Organism: Planctomycetaceae bacterium; assembly: GCA_947479075.1. Lineage (GTDB taxonomy): Bacteria > Planctomycetota > Planctomycetia > Planctomycetales > Planctomycetaceae > TH-plancto1. The sequence continues at coordinate 14,132 of CANJZR010000010.1, read as the reverse complement.
GATCCGCCAGATCCCGTCGGAGATCCTCGATCCCCGGTTTAAGTATCGGAGCCGACTGCATTGGTATCTCGCTGATCGCGAAGCTCATGCGATTGACCCTCGGGCTGTGGCCGTGCTGCAGAATGTCCACGGGCATCTCACCGAAACCAACAGCGGGAACTTCTTCATTGTTGAGCAGGGGCGGATCCGCACAGCTCGTGAATCCGATGTTCTCCCTGGAATCAGTCAGCAGTTTGTGAAAGAGCTGGCTCAGGTACTGGAAATTCCGTACGAAGTTGGCGACATTAGTGTGGAACGTGCCCTCCTGGCGGAGGAAGCGTTTGTGACATCCACGACCTACTGTGTTCTGCCGGTCACTCGCTTGAATCAGCAGGTCATCGGGAATGGAACACCCGGTCTGGTCACCCAGCGCTTGCTCAATCGCTGGTCGAAGCAGGTTGGATTAGACATCGTCCATCAGGCGAATCAGGATCAAAGACAGCCATGATTTCATTCCTTCGGGATCAGGTGAATTTCATTCGTCAGGTGCACCAGCGGTTCTACACCACGGGAGCGGTTCTGCCCAGCAGCCGTTTCCTGGCGTACAACACCACCCGACCACTGAGCAAGGTCAAGGGGCCCAAGCGCGTGCTGGAACTCGGCCCCGGAACGGGAGCAGTGACACGGCACATCGTGAAGCTGATCAATCCGGAAGATCAGTTTGACCTCGTCGAGATTAACGAGGAATTCGGCCAGATTCTGAAGAACCGCTTTGAGCATGATCCCGACTACAAGCGGGTGGCTGCGGTGTCGAAAGTCCACATCTGCCCGTTGCAGGAGTTCAAGTCGGACGAGCCCTACGACATCATCATTTCGGGATTGCCGTTCAACAACTTTCCGTCGGCTCTCGTCGAGGAACTGGTGGAAGCGAGCTTGAAGCTGCTCGCTCCACACGGCACGTACTCGTTCTTCGAGTACATGTTCATGCGGCCGATGCGGAGTGCGGTGACCAACCGTAACGATCGGCAGCGGATCAAGGAGATCGAAGCGATCCTGTCGAAGCGGTTCAATAATTTCCGCTTCAAGCGGGACTGGGTGTTCATCAATGTGCCGCCCGCCTGGGTGCATCATTTGCGATTCAAGAACCAGGAAGACTCCTGATCCCGCTCAAAGCCCAGTGATGATTGTCGCTGGGCTTTTTCGTGGGGGGAGACAATGTGCATGTGGTAACGATCGCACGCAACCCACGGTCAAGTGGCGGGGTAAGTCATCGGGAGCGGTTGCAGTTTGGCTGAACGCCGTCTGACGAGGAATGGATGCTCCGCTCTCAGGGGAATGGGATACATGCTGGTTCGATATCTGAGTCTGTTCTTCGTAGCGATACACGTCGCGGCGGGGATTGTTTCTGCTGCTCTCCCGCCGCGCGAGCCCGCTGCGGTCGTCTACCTGTCGAGTCTGAACGGGGCTCTAGACGACATCGATTACCTCGCCCAGGCTGGGGGCCGTCCCGAGCTGTCGAAGAAGCTGGCTGATCTGCTGGCCGGTCTTAACAACCTGGACGGCATCGACCGCACTCAGCCGTTTGGTGTATTCGCTTTTCTCCCACTGGATGTGGCGGTGGGGAACGCCAGTCCGGAACTGGTGGGCTTTATCCCGATCACAGATATGGAGGCTCTGAAGCTGACGGTTGTGTCAGTGTCAGCGCTCTCGGCATCGCCGACAGAAAAATCAGACCGCTATGAGCTGGCTGTTGCGGGGAGATCGTTTCAAGTTCTGGCCGATCAGGGGCACATCCTGTTTACCGAACAGGGGGAGTTGCTCGATCATCCGTTGCCCGACCTGGCGGCGTTAACCTCGCCGCTGAGCGGGCAATATGACATCGTGGTTCAGCTTCGCCAGAAGGGGGTACCCAAGCTGATGTGGGATATGGCGCTGCTGGGGGCGATGTCGGCCTCTGACAAAGCCATCGCGGAACTGCGAAAGAGTTCCAATCCGAATGACAAGCTCAAGATTCGGGCCATTGATGTCTCTCGAAAAGCCCTGGTCTCTGTCATGAGCGAGGCACGTTCAGTCTGGCTCGGACTGCGGGTGTCGCGTGAATCTCGTAACGCTGTGCTTGATCTCAAGTTCGAGTTCACCGAGTCCGGCAAAGTGGCGAAGACGCTCAACAGCATGGCTTCGGGGTCCGTTGCTTTTGCCAAGGACGCTGGTGCCCGGACCCCGGCGGGGTTCCATGTCCATCTGGCGCTTCCGACAGAGGCCCAGCAACTGATCGTGGATTTGGCTCGCGTGTCGCGGGAAGAGTACGACCCCAGCCAGTCAATTCCCGAGCCGGAGCGAACCAATGTCGCCACTCTCGTGGATGTTGTTCAGCAGACGGTCGGCGAAGGTCAGTACGAAGTACTGGTGCAGTTCGTCGGACAGACCCAGGGGGGGATGACTCTCGTGGTGGGTGTGCGTGTTGCGGACGGCAATAAGTTCTCGGATGCCGTTGCGAAGATTTTGCCGTCGACCGTCGAGAGAGGGGATGTCGCTGGGATCCAGCTGGAAGCAGGCGAGGCCCGTGGCGTGCGATTCGTCCGGATCGATCAAAGAATGAAAGATCCCGATCACGAGCGGAAGGTTGCGGCATTTTACGGCAGTAAGCCAAGTCTCTACCTGGGGACTGAGCCGCAGACTCTGTGGCTGCTCGTGGGGGACGGAGACGCTCTGGGTGACTTTTCCAAGGTCCCTGAGTTGTCGACTCGGACGACAGCGGCGGGGGCACCGAACTCGATGGTTCAGGTCGCGATTCACCTCTCGGACTGGATGGGGCTCTTGAGTTTGACCAGCGGGAAACGGGATCGCGAGTTCACCGCCGCCGCTCGTGAGGCCTTGAAGGATCCCGAACGGGACGAGCTGCGATTCGATGTCATGCCGACTTCTGATGGTTTATTGTTTTCTCTGTCGCTCGACGAGGCGTACATCAACCTGATCAGTGCAGAGCTCTGTAAAGAGTGATCTGTCGCAGGGATGTTCCGGGTCTGCCGTCTCGTTAGCATGAGATGAGTTCACTCGTGACAGCTTCTCGTATCTGGGGTCCCGTACATGGCTATTCTCCGTCGAGACTTTCTTCAGACCTCGGCTGCGCTGGCCAGTGGGTTGTTTGTCGCGGGCCGTCAGCTCGCTCTGGCGGGGGACACTCATCGGCCGCCGAAGATCAAGGTGGGGCAGATCGGAGTTTCGCACGGTCACGCGAACAAGATTGGCGTTTATCGGAAGTCCGACGACTACGAGGTGCTGGGTATTGTTGAGCCGAACCTGCAACTGCGGGCCAAGGCCGAGAAGAATCCCGCGTTCCAGGGCGTGAAGTGGATCACCATGGAGGAGTTGCTCGGGACTCCGGGGCTGCAGGCGGTGCTGATCGAGACACCCATTCGTGATCTGTTGCCCAACGCTCGCGTATGCCTCGAAGCGGGAAAGCATGTCCATATCGACAAGCCCGCCGGGGACAACCTGTATGAGTTCAAGCAGGTCCTCGAACTGGCGGAGCAGAAGCAGCTGCTGGTTCAGATGGGGTTTATGTATCGGTACAACCCCGGCGTGGTCATGCTGCGGGAGTTTCTGCAGCAGGGCTGGCTGGGCGAGATCTTTGAACTGCATGCCGTGATGAGCAAGTCGGTTGGACCCGATGAGCGAAAAGCCCTCGCCGAGTACCCCGGCGGAACCATGTTTGAGCTGGGGTGTCACCTGATTGATCTGGTGGTGAAGCTTCTCGGCGTTCCAGAGAAAGTGACGCCATTCCCTCGGCACTCGGCTTCGGTGCCTGACGGATTGCTCGACAACATGCTTGCGGTGTTTGAGTACCCGCGGGCAACCGCTTCAGTGCGGACCAGCGTGATCGAAATCGAAGGGGGCGAGCGTCGCCACCTGACCGTCTGCGGGACGGAAGGGACGTTCCATATCCAGCCGCTCGACAACCCGTCTGTCAAAGTGTCCCTGTCCCAGCCTCGCGGGAAGTACGTGAAGGGGACTCAACACGTCGAATTGCCGAAGTACGCCCGCTATGTCGCCGATGCCCGGGATATGGCTCAGATAATCCGCGGCGAGAAGAAGTCCGACTATTCCCCCGAACATGACTTGGCTGTGCAGACAGCAGTGTTTCAGGCGTGTGGGGTGCCTTGGTCGGCGAAGGGGTGATGAGGGAGAAGTGAACCACGAAATACACGAAGCACACGAAAAAGGAGTCAGGCCCGCGCGGTGATTCAGAGAGTTGTGTTTGTTCGTGTTGACCAGTCGTATATCGGGACCGTTGGCTCACGCATAAAAGGGCCTGCCTGGTTTTGACTCCCAGCTGGCCGCTCGCCTCTTTTTTCGTGTGTTTCGTGTGTTTCGTGGTGACCTTTCGAATCCCTCCCCTCACCCAAAGGACACGCAGAGAGAAGTTGCCCTCTCTCTCCGAATCCGCGCAGCACAAAACCCGATGGAAGTTCGTGATGACACGAGCAACCAGCGGGTTCGAGGAGTGCGATCGAGAACGCGCCGTATGGCTTAGGCGTTCTTGTCGATGGTGAATGGAGCCCGGACCACTGGCTTGGTGATCAGGCCGCTGCGGATCTGCTTGACCGAGACGCTGCGGCGGACGACCTTGCCGTCTTCCACAACCTTGATCGATTGCAGATTGAGCTTGAACTTCCGCAGCGAAATGCCAGTCGTTTTGCGACCGTTACCGCCCAAGTACTTCGCCTTACCGCGCTGACACAGGCTGCGGCCGAAGTCCGGAGTCGTGTCGCCGTACAGGGCGAGCTTCTTGGCACGCTTGATCCGCTTGTTTTTCTTGAGAGTGCTCATGACTGTAACCTGCTTGCCGTGCAGGAGTTGCGATCGGCGCTGAACGATTGGCCGGACGCATCCTCACGGAATGAGAATCAGGGAAGTCGGGAAGTGTAGTCGGGAACGGCTGCGCTTGCAATTCGCCGTGGGCGATGAGATTTCCAACATTCGGCGTCCGACCGCAGTGCCCCCGCAGTATATGGAGAAGTGCCAGCGCGAGGCGGCCGGTGGACTTGTGACTTTCTTGCCAAGATGAGGATCTCATTCGGTAGGAAAATCAAGTTCTTACCCGGTTGAACAGGGCTCATCAGGTCGCTGGCGGTGAATTGGATTCGATGTAAATCATAAACCTGTTGCCGGATACGGCCGTGTGTGTGGGAATTCTTCGAGTGCCAGTTTCGATTCGGCACAGCTCGTGCATTACTACTCTGGCATGGCCAACCGGCCGCTTCGACAATCCAAACTGTCGGCGATGATTTCGCCGAAACCCAGAGAGCGAAAAGACTTCGATCATGCTTGTTTTGACCCGCAAAGAGACTCAGACCATCCATATTGGCAACGACATTGTGATCTGCATTGTCCAGGCTGGACCGTCCAGTGTGAAAATCGGGATCGACGCACCGCGGAACGTCAGCATCGTCCGTGGTGAACTTCTGGTCGAAGCCAATCTCCCCGAACCGCTGGCTCGAGAGTCCGAGTTGTTTATCACCCGCGAAACGACTCCAGCTCGAGTCGGTGTGGCCTGATTTCACTCGTGTCTCGGTGAGATGAGTGGTGCTTCTGACTATGCCAAGACGGACCAATGAGAGTGTGACAAGCTCTCGGTCTTAGATGACTGTTGAGAATTCACGAACGGTACGTAGGATGCGGGAACAGTTCCCTGACCTATAGAGGATGGTTTTCCCATGCCGGTACGCGTTCGAGTGGCTGACCCAGCGGATATCCCGGAAGGTACCGGACGCGAGTTTGTCGTCGGCAGCCGAATTGTGGCTGTCTTCCGGACTGCGACGGGGTGGGCTGCCATTGATGGAATCTGCAGCCACGCTGGCGGACCGGTGGCGCAAGGCAAACTCAGCGGTAATATCGTCACCTGCCCGTGGCATGGCTGGCAGTACGATGTAACGACTGGCCATCACTGTCTTAACAGTCGCATTCAACAAAGCTGTTTTCAGATCGAAGAGATCGGCCAGGATCTGTTTGTGACAGTTCCAGACTGACGAGGTCCGTACCGCGACAGGTATGAAGAGTCGGGCCTACCGGGATCTGTCCGGCGATTTCGCAGAGTCTGTCGTAGTCTCCGTCTGGGCTTTCGCCTCGGGGACGGACCATTGCCACATCCACTGCATGGCCATCAATCCGGAAGCGACAGCTCCAATGACGGCGGTCAGCAGCAGCTGTTTTGATCGGCCTCGGTATTGAAGAGACGTCCCAGCCCGAGTGTTGGCTTGTGGTGTGAACGGTTGTGATGGACGAGTCGTTGTGGTTGATGCGACGCCAGGTTCGATGACACGGGACCGAGAATTCGGCGTCTCGGAACTGGGCGACAGAGCCGGTGCGGACGCAAAAGCATACTGCCGGTCGGCGTGGAGCTTCTCGATCTGTTTCAGTGAGGGGCCTTTTCTCAGCATCCGGTGGAGAACGGCTCGCGTGCCGGGAATTGACCCCAATGGATACGATTCTCGCCAAGCCTTGGCAATCGGGCCAAGTAAGTGCCTGACCTCACCCAAATTGCGACAGCGAGTAATCCCGGGGAGTCCACCCAACCAGTGTGCGAACTTATGAATGGCAAGCATCTGGGATTTGACTCGTCGCGATTCCGTTGAGCTGTCACACGTCGGGTTGCCGAACAGTGACTGCGGCCCGGGGAGCCATTTCAACTGGCCTTCGACATTGATCATGGCCCGCCGTGGATCGAACTTCTCGATGGTCTCTCGACGGAGTGCCTCTAACGTGCTCGCCAGTTGCAGGACCAGATGGGCAATGTGTGATTTCGTGGGCGGCTGCAGAGAAACCACATTCTGCAGCCACGCAGCCTCGATGAATTCATAGGCGACCAGGTGGTGACTCGCCGTGGTTCGAACCTGAACACAGCGAGCGACATGTGGATGTCGAGAGTCCACGGAAGTCGAAGATGCACTTTGGCTCGGCCATCCCGAATGCTGGTTCAGTGGGATCGCCTCCAGCAGGACCAGACGTTGCGCGCCCGGCTGTTCGGCCACAAACAGAGATGCTTCGGGACCGGTGACCAGTTTCCCCAGCAAGCGGTAGGGTCCCGAATAAAAATTCGTTCGACCGGCCAGCAGCTCGCTCGCCTGCCAGGTGGTCAGGACACGTCTCCGGACCAGTGCCGCTGCATACTCAGCCGCGGGGTAGGTGAGATAGGGTTTCGACTGCTCAAAAATCTGCCCGAAGATCGATTCTGCGAAAAGCTGAGATTGCAGCAATCCCTCCAACAGATCAGCTGCGGTCTGGGGAAGCGGCAAAAAATACGACTTCGATGGCTTCAAATCAACAGGCTCTGGGGGAAGGTCAGTCGCCACAGTCCGGGGTCATCAGCAAACTGGGGGCTCAATATCCTTGCGGAGTGATCTCATTGGTGGCAAGGGGTTTATGGCATTGTTTTCGGACCAGGTCGGGCGAAATCACCCCCTCATTTTCGGTTTTGCCACCGGGGTCGGCTCGGGCCGAAACGGGTGTTCACGACAAACGGCGGGGAATTGTCGGAAATCGGGTAGCGCTTGCCGTTTACACGTTCCGCCAGAGCCGTTATATGTTCCCGGTCCTCCCGGAATTGGCGGTCGTGCCGATTCTCCGATGGGGAGGTTGCGACAAGGTTTCAGTCCAGCAGAAGCCCTCGGGGGCAGAGCTTCGGAACCATGTCGGGGAAATGGAAATCAACCGGGTCATCCCGGAAGGAGCAGGGCGTGTCGCTGGAAGATGACGTCAAGAAAATTGTCAGCGAAAAGCTGAGTGTTTCAGCCGACGATGTGAAGCTGGAAAGCAACTTCATCGATGACTTGAAAGCCGACTCGCTCGACATTGTCGAACTCGGTATGGCATTCGAGGACAAGTTCGGAGTAAGTATTCCGGACGAAGACTACGAGAAGCTTCGCACTGTCAAGGATGCGGTGCACTACATCGAGTCGCATAAGTAGCGGATGTCACGGATGGCCCGTCGAGTAGTAATCACCGGTTTAGGCGTCGTCACCACTCTGGGAACTGAGATCCCCGAGTTCTGGGATAACGTCTGCGCAGGCAAAAGTGGGGTCGGACCGGTTCGCCGGTTCGATTGCTCCCAGTGGAAGGTGAACTTCGGCGGTGAGATCACAACCTTCAATGCCGTTGAGCATCTGAAGCATATGGAAAAAGAGCTCAAGAGGATGGACCGCTTTGTGCAGTTTGCCGTCGTGGCAGCTGAGAAAGCGATCCGTCACTCGGGGTTCGATTTCAGCAAGGGCGATCCCTATCGACACGGCGTGCTGGTCGGTAGTGGAATTGGTGGTCTGAACGAAATTGAGACTCAGCACCAGACGCTCTATGAGAAGGGGCCAGCGCGGGTTTCCCCGTTCATGATCCCGAAGCTGCTGGTCAACGCGGGCAGCGGTAACATTTCAGTAATGTGGGGCCTGCGAGGTCCGAACAGCGCTGTCTGTACCGCATGTGCCTCGGCGACCAATGCGATTGGTGATGCATTCAAGCTGATCCAGGGCGACATGGCCGACATCATGGTGACTGGGGGGAGCGAAGCAGCCCTCACGCCGATGGGGCTGTCGGGATTCAGCCGGATGCAGGCCCTCTCGACCCGATCCGATAATTGTCAGACTGCCAGCCGACCTTTCGATCGCGACCGCGATGGATTCGTGATGGCCGAAGGTGCGGGCATCATCGTGATCGAAGAATACGAACACGCCAAAGCTCGCGGCGCCAACATTCTGGCCGAGATCCTCGGCTATGGGATGTCCGCCGACGGAACTCATATGACAGCTCCGTGTGCCGATGGCAGTGGAGCCCGGTATGCCATGCAGCAGGCGCTGCGTGACGCCAAGATCGACCGATCCACCATCGATTACGTCAACGCTCACGGGACGAGTACCCCACTGGGTGACAAAGCCGAGACTCTCGCCATCAAGGCTGTCTTCGGTGAACATGCGAAGACGTTGGCCATCTCCAGTGCCAAGAGCCAACTCGGTCACCTGCTGGGAGCTTCCGGCGGAGTGGAAGTGGCCCTGTGCGTTCAGTCCCTTTTGCATCAGGTGGCGACCCCCACCTCGAATCTCGAAAACCCCGATCCCGATTGTGATCTCGATTACGTGCCGAATCAGGCTCGTGATATGAAGATCAAACGAATCCTGAAGAACAGCTTCGGATTTGGTGGCCACAACGCTTGCCTGGTACTCGGCAGCGTCTGATTGTTGCCCGCTTCGTCTTCCGCCGGGTGGACGGGGGGCCAACCGAGTTCACTTTTTGCACCGTCGAACGTCGGAAAATTAGCACGTTTGTCTCGGCAGGGACCTGTCTCAAAACAGAAATAATCGAACCGCCAATAATGTGGCAGGTGTCGGATGATTTGCTCATCTGACACCTGTGATTGTTTGTTTGACGAGGTAATTTCCAGTGTATTACGTGTGTGCCGTTAGACTCCCGCCAGACTTCTTACATCGCAAATCTGGTGGAATCGGAATGTCTCTCGCCTGAACCCGTGTTTCGGTTGGAATCCGATTTGCTTTCACTGATATCGTTCGGGCAGAATGACTTTCTGATTATTCCGAATGTGCAGCCAAGGCATACCGCCGAAGCCCATCTCCAATCAGCTGCGATCTCATGGATTACGATGTCATTATCATTGGTTCCGGACCAGCCGGTGCATCCACTGCGATGCATCTCGCGGAGATGGCCCCGCGAATCGCTGCCCGCACCCTGGTGTTAGAACGCGACACACACCCCCGTCATAAGCTGTGTGGAGGCGGATGTGTCATCGATGTGGAGACGTGTCTGCAGAATCTGGGGCTCGATCTCTCACAAGTCCCCCAGGCTGATGCCAAGTGGATCCATCTGAACTACCACAACTCTGGGTTCAAGATGCAGATGGGAGAGCGGGCGTTTCGAGTTGTACGCCGTAACGAGTTCGATGCCTGGCTGGCCGCGAACATGGTGCATCGCGGGATCGAACTGCGTGAACAGACCACTGTCACTGATCTGCAGGTCGAGTCCGATGGGGTTGTCGTTCGGACAAATCAGGGCGACTTTCGGGCGAAGATCGTCGTGGGAGCCGATGGGGCGAAGGGCATGGTTCGCAAGTACGTCGGGACAGACGCCCCGACCCAGGTCGCCCGCGTCGTGGAGATGTACACCCCGATGGAGTCATCGATCGGCCTGGGGCAGGCCGAGGCGAATGAAGCGGTGATGGATTTCGATTGCGTGGCCCAGGGGATTCAGGGCTACTCCTGGTGCTTCCCGATGAAGCTCAATGGGCGGCCGATGCGGAACTTCGGAGCGTACGACAGCGGCATCAACCCCCAGGGGAAGTCGTCGGGCTCGCTCCGCTCCGTCATGAAGGAGTACCTCGAACGCTACGGCCACCGCATGGAAGATTACGAACTGCAGGGGCACCCCATTCGGATGTTCCTGTCTCAGGGGGTGTTCTCATCGCCCCGTCTGATGCTGGTCGGCGATGCCGCCGGGGTTGATGCAGCCTTTGGCGAGGGAATCAGCCCGGCCCTCGGATATGGCCCCATCGCAGCGGAGATGATCCGCGACGCTTTTGAGTCGGGCGACTTTTCACTGGCGGATTACAAGAACCGCGTCTTGCGCAGCTCGCTCGGCAAGTCGCTGGCGCGCCGGACCTGGATTGCCAAGCAGATCTACCGTCTGCAGACGCCGTGGATGCAAAGCATGATCTGGCGGCATTGCGGTGCCGCGGTTCGCTGGGTCATTCGGAACTTCGTCTTCAACTGGGCCAAGCCGATCCCCGCTCCAGTCCTGCAGCCTGCCAGCGTGCTGCCCGAGATCTCACTGTCGACTGCCACCGCCGAGCGTTCGACCGCGGAGCAGCGGCCCAATACCGTTGTCCATCCCGAGCAACCCGTCCCGAAGCCGCACCTGCCTCCGATCACCAGTCAAACCGAAGCTGCACCGCTCGACCGCCTCTCCGAGACTCGCTGATTCCAAAGTCGCTGTTCGCAGCGATCGGCGATTTTGGTGTCTCGTGACCTGCTTGCTGTTTGATCTTGCGATTCCGTATTCTGGGGTGGTCCGCTTCACCACCTTCCCGGAGTCGCTCCATGTCCTCTCTCAATCGACGCGGTTTTCTCGCTTCTTCCACGGCATTGGCTTCAGGAATCGCAGCTGTCTCCGGGCTTTCGTCGGCCGTCCATGTTGCAGCTGCGGAAGCGGATGACCTCAAGTCGATCGGCAAAACGCCGCATACGAAGTTCGCGGTCAACTGTGAGATGTGGTGGACCAAGCTGCCGTTCATGGACCGGATTAAGGAGACCGCCAAGCTCGGCTTTCCCGCAATCGAGTTCTGGCCGTACGCGAACAAGAACATCCTGGCCGTAGCAGAACTCTGCGAGGAGCTTGGAGTCCAGGTCGCTCAGTTCACCGCCTGGGGTTTCAAGCCCGGTATGAACGAGTTGCAGAATCACGACGCTGTGGAACAGGCAATCCGCGAATCGGTGAAGGTTGCCAAGATTCTTAAGTGCAACAAGGCCTGCGTCGTCGCTGGCAACGATGTCCCCGGCATGACTCAGGAAGAGATGCACAAGAATGTGATCACAGCCCTCAAACGGGTGGCTCCCATCGCCGAGGACAACGACCTGACGCTGATCCTCGAGCCGATGAACATCCGCGTCGACCACAAAGGCCATTGCCTGTACGGCAGCGCTCCGACGATCAAGATCTGCCAGGAAGTCGGCTCGTCCCACGTCAAAATCAACTGGGACCTGTACCACATGCACATCACGGAAGGGGACCTGTGCGGTCACCTGCGGGAAGGCATGGAGACCAAGACCATCGGTTACCTCCAGCTGGCCGATCATCCAGGACGCAATGAGCCCGGGACCGGCGAGATTCACTACAACCGCGTCCTCAAGGAGGCCCACGATCTCGGGTACCACGACTTCGTCGGGCTGGAGTGCCGCCCGACCGATGAACTGGCCGCTGCGAAGCGAGTTGCTGCTGCTGATGTGTGGTAGTCGAATCGGGACAGAGCCGATGCCGAGTGGAGCGGTGCAGAGTCGGATGTGTGATCGAGAGCCCCGACTGGCTCGGGACAGACAAGAATGTCTGTCCTACTGGTTTGATCCGGGATGCCGTTCGGGACAAGTTCTATGCAGCTGACTCCCGATGACTCGTTCAATCGCGAACTTGCCGCCCGGGTTCATCCGGACAACTGGGTGAACCCCAAGCCATCGGGTCGATACGATCTCGTTGTGATCGGGGCCGGGACAGCTGGCCTCGTGACTGCGGCCGGGGCAGCGGGACTGGGAGCCAGAGTGGCTCTTATCGAGCGGCATCTGATGGGGGGGGATTGCCTCAACTACGGATGTGTCCCGTCGAAGGCGATCTTACGGGCTGCGCGAGCGACAGCCGATATGCGAGCGGCATCCGGGTTGGGCGTGACCATTCACGGCGAGCCGATGGTCGACTTTGCTCAGGTCATGGAACGCATGCGGCGTTTGCGAGCGGGGATCAGCGTTCACGATTCCGCAGATCGGTTTCGCTCTCTCGGCGTCGATGTCTTCTTCGGGCAGGCTCGCTTTGTTGAAGGTGGCCAGGCCATTGAAGTCGATGGACAACAACTGGGATTCAAGAAGGCGGCCATCTGCACCGGAGCCCGTGCCGCTCTCCCCGACATTCCCGGGGTAGCTCGGTCCAACGTCCTCACCAACGAAAACCTCTTTAACCTGACGGAACTCCCTCGCCGCCTGGCAGTCATCGGTGGTGGGCCGATCGGGTGTGAGATGGCCCAGTGTTTTGCCCGGCTCGGGTCCCAGGTGACCCTCTATGAGCCCTCGGATCGCATCCTGAGCAAAGATGATCCCGATGCCGCTCGCATTGTGATGGAGATGTTTCTTCGCGAGGGCGTTTTAATTCGTACGAATACTCGTGTGGAGTCTCTCAGCCGATCTGGCTCAGAGACGACGGTCGTCTCGCGTTGTGGAGGGGAAGAACGTCGCGATGCTTTCGATGCGGTCCTGGTCGCGACTGGTCGGGCTCCCAACGTCGAGGGGCTCGACCTCGAAGCTGCGGGGATCACCTATGACAAACATGGAGTGACCGTCGACGATCGGCTGCGAACGACCAACTCTCGCGTGTATGCCGCCGGTGATATCTGTTCGCGGTTCAAGTTCACGCACGCAGCGGATTTCCAGGCCCGGATCGTGATTCAGAACGCCCTCTTCTGGGGCCGGGCGAAAGCGAGCCAGCTGATCATCCCGTGGTGTACCTATACTTCGCCGGAAGTCGCCCATGTGGGGCTGTTGCCATCGGATGCCGAGCAACAGGGAATCGCCATCGACACATTCACTCAGCCGCTCAGCAGCGTGGATCGGGCAATCCTTGATAACGAGACCGAGGGTTTTGTGAAGGTCCATGTCCGCCGCGGAACGGATCGCATTGTCGGGGCCACGATTGTGGCTGCTCATGCGGGAGAAATGATCTCCGAGGTCACTCTGGCCATGCGAAACGGAATCGGCCTCAAGGGGCTGGCTTCGACGATTCATCCCTATCCGACTCAAGCGGACGCGTTGCGAAAGATCGGCGATCAGTACAACAAGACGCGACTGACGCCCTTCACGCAGCGGCTATTGAAGTTTCTGATCTCGCTGGGACGGTAGGGAAGAGGCTGATGGCGAATAGCGAATGGCCAGCAGGGACGAGCATTACTCGTAACGCAGGGCATCAATCGGGTCGAGCTGGCTGGCTCGTCGGGCGGGATAAAAGCCGAAGAAGACCCCCACTGCGGCGGCAAACAGGAAGGCGACCACAGCTGCGGTGAGCGAGACCTGATGCGTCCACTTCATTCCGCTGGAGAGAGTGTTAATCAGCGTCACCATGCCCACGGAGGCGGCCACACCCAGACCGAATCCGATCAGGCCTCCGACGCAGGACAGCATGATCGCCTCCACCAGGAACTGTTTCAGGATGTCTCCCGGCGTGGCTCCGACCGCCATGCGAATTCCAATCTCCCGAGTCCGCTCGGTCACAGAAACCAGCATGATGTTCATGATGCCGACGCCACCGACCAGCAGTGAAATCCCGGCGATGCTCGAGAGCATCAGCGTTAGCGTTCCCGTAATCATGCCGAGCGCGTTGGCGATCTCGGTCATGTTCTGCACCTT
>CANJZR010000009.1 GCA_947479075.1 Planctomycetaceae bacterium | reverse complement strand
TCGCCGTATCGGTTCCGTTCCCGCCAATGACACTCGTATCGAAGTTATCGAAGTACAGCGTGTCATTACCTTCACCGCCATCCAGAACATCGGCTCCCGCTCCGCCTGTCAGATAGTCGTTCCCACCATTACCCACGAGGCTATCGTTACCAGCACCGCCATTGAGTGTGTCGTTCAGCGTGCCGCCGATCAGCGTGTCGTTACCGTTGCTCCCCGTCAGGGACACAGCCCATGTGGCCCCAGCTGAATTCAAGACGTTGTTGTAGCTCGAGGTCCCCACACTCGCCTTCTCGATCTGACCAGCGGTCAGATTCAGGGTCACAGACGCCGTTGCTCCCGACACCGTCGCCGTATCGGTTCCGTTCCCGCCAATGACACTCGTATCGAAGTTATCGAAGTACAGCGTGTCATTACCTTCACCGCCGTCCAGAACATCGGCTCCCATTCCGCCTGTCAGATAGTCGTTCCCACCATTACCCACGAGGCTGTCGTTACCAGCACCGCCACTGAGCGTGTCGTTCAGCGTGCCGCCGATCAGTGTGTCGTTGCCGTTACTCCCCGTCAGCGACACAGCCCACGTGGCACCCGCTGCATTCAAGACGTTGTTGTAGCTCGATGTCCCCACACTCGCCTTCTCGATCTGACCAGCGGTCAGGTTCAGCGTCACACCCGCCGTTGCTCCCGACACCGTCGCCGTATCGGTTCCGCTTCCGCCGATGACGCTCGTATCGAAGTTGTCGAAGTACAGCGTGTCGTTGCCTTCACCGCCATCCAGGACATCCGCACCCGCTCCACCCGTCAAGTTGTCGTTGCCACCATTCCCCACGAGGCTATCGTTGCCAGCACCACCATTGAGATTGTCGTTCAGCGTGCCGCCAATCAGCGTATCGTTACCGTTACTCCCCGTCAGCGACACAGCCCACGTGGCACCCGCTGCATTTAAGACGTTGTTGTAGCTCGAGGTCCCCACACTCGCCTTCTCGATCTGACCAGCGGCCAGATTCAGGGTCACACCCGCCGTCGCTCCTGAAACCGTGGCCGTATCAGTTCCATTCCCGCCGACAACGCTCGTATCGAAGTTGTCGAAGAACAGCGTGTCGTTGCCTTCACCACCATCCAGGACATCCGCACCCGCTCCACCCGTCAAGTTGTCGTTGCCATCGCCACCGCTGATGCGATTCGTACCGGAATTGCCCGTCAATGTGTCGTTGAAGCTGGATCCAATGAGGTTCTCGACCCCGGAGATCGTGTCGGTGCCCGCTCCAACGGTGTTCTGAGCCGTCAGTGTGGCGAGCGAAACTTTGACTCCCGTCGTGCCCTGGATGTAGCTGATAGTGTCGACTCCCGTTCCACCATCGACTGTGTCATTGCCGCGACCGCTGACGATCGTGTCCTCCCCGTCACCACCCTGCATATTGCCGACAACCGCGGCACCCAGTGACGTATCCAGTCGCAATAGATCGTTCCCTCCTAGGCCAATCAGGTTCACCCGGGTCAGGCTTGTGAGCAGGATCCCCGTATCGGTCACGGAGTAACCGTCATCGATCTTGACGATCCCCCCCTGGCTGAAGACGCGGATCGTGTCATTCCCACTTGAGCCAGTGACAGTGAGCACACCAGATACGATACCCGGCGTCAGGGGTGTCGACTCAAAGGCTCCAATGTCGACCGTGCCAGTACTGATTCGCGAATAGCCAATTCCCCGCTGATCTGTGAGCAGAGTCGTATTGCCAGCTGTGGGATCAACCGCATAGGCATTGTTTCCGCGATTCAATGCGAGGCTGTCCAGCTTGAGAGCATGAGTTGCGGTTGGCCCACCATTGTTCTGAAGCGGTCCGATCTTGGGATCAAACGGAGTCGCTGTCGTCCCAACAAAATTCCCATTCGCTCCAGGCGTCGTTCCCACAGTAGCCGTGAGACCGGTTCCCGTATTCACGCCGATGATGCTGTAACCGACACTCACCGTCCCTGAAGTCGGCGTCATGAAATCGGGAGCCGTTCCCAAATCCGAGTTGAGAGCGACAATACTGTTGTTGATCGTCAGATTCGAGGTCGCTCCGAAGACGGCACCGCCGACACTCGCCGTGGCCAGATTCCCCGTCAGGGTACTCTGGCTGATGAGGATAGCCCCACCCGTCTGGACGAAGATGGCTCCGCCGTTGGCATCAGTTCCCGCGGTCGAATTGCCGGAAAACGTGCTCTGGCTGACGGTGACATTCTGGTCGTAAGAGTAAATCGCACCGCCGCTGGCGTTGTTCCCAGAAGTGGAGTTCCCGGACAAGGTACTCCGTGAAACGGTGACTTCGCGATCCGTGACATAGATCGCGCCCCCTTCGGCGCGGAGCCCGGACGTGCTGTTGCCGGACAGTGTGCTCCGATCCAGATGGACAGCTCCGAACGAGAAGATCGCGCCACCACTGGAGTCGTTGCCAGCGGTCGAGTTCCCGGACAGCGTACTCTGAATCACGTTGACCTCACCGTAGTTCGAGGCCACAGCTCCACCACCAGCGTCAACATTTGCCGTCGAATTTCCAGTCAGCGTCGACAGAGACAGTGTGATTGATCCGCTGTAAGCAGCGATCGCGCCACCGCCGGAGTTGCCGCCGGTCGTCAAGTTTCCGGACAACGTGGACTCACTGACGACCACCGGACCGAAGTAGCTCAGAATGGCTCCTCCGTCCGAATCGGTACCAGTGGTCGAGCTGGCGGTGATCTGGCTTCTTTCGATGGAGAGTGTCCCCGCTGACGTGGAACGAATGGCTCCGCCACCCTGGCTATTCGCGGTGGTCTTGCCTCGGGTCAGCGTCAGTGATTCGATCGTCACATCACCAGCTGTGATGCCAAATATGCGAGAAAGGTTCTGGCCATCGATGATCGTATTGGCTGTGCCGTTTCCGGTAATCCTCACAGAGTCAGTAATCGACATCTGTCCCTGGGTGAGGCTGATGGTCCCGTTCAAGCCTGAAGCGAACGAGATGGTGTCAGCCCCCGCCGATGCATTGGCCGCGAGGATTGCTTCGCGGAGTGTGGTCAATCCATCCCCACCGGTCGTGTTGTCGGCCAGACTATTGACGATGATCGCCGCCAGCAGCGTACGATCCTCAAGTGTTCGGCCCGGCTTCAGGGCTCGATGGGCACGACCGGAACGTTTCCGGCTGCCGTGGAAGAGTGCTTCCCAAGTGGACGTCACTTGCTGTTGCCAAAACCGAGCAATGCGACCACTGATTGAATTGAGCATCTGCGAGCAGTCCGGGAAGCACGAAAGAATCAGAACCATGAGGGGCGAACGCCACTCTCCCAGAGTGGATCAGGCTCCATGTGACTATGTTCCCTGTTTTCGATTCGTGATCGGATTACCCATCAGTCAGAATGCCATCCATTCGTTTTTCTGGAGCGCAAAACCGGTTGCGAGGACTTGGTAAAATGGTCGGCGGGACTTTGATGAGATGACGTGGCCCCGGCTACTCCTGCCATGCACAGTTTGAGGCTGGTACCAAGGGTAAGGGCTGCAAAAGGAGAATCGACGGTGGCTGTTATAAGCCCTGACACAAGAGCCGAGTGATGCCCCCAGAACCAGCGAAGGGTTGCAGCCTTCTCCGCAGGTGTCACACTGAATTCGAGAATCAACACCACGTTTCAGGTGACCCAGCATGCGGATAGCAGTCGGCGGAATCTCTCACGAGACCAGTTCCTTTTCCAAACTTCCCACCCGAGTGGCCGATTTTGAGGCCGGGTTTGGGATCTATCGCGGGCCCGAGATCCTCAAAAGGTTCACCGACACGAATATCTGCACCGGAGGATTCATCGATGGAGCGAAGCAGCTCGGATTCGAGATCGTGCCGCTGCTGTGGGCATTTGCGTATCCGGCCGGGCTGATCGTGCGGGAGGATTATGAGACGCTCAAACAGGAATTCCTCGACCGGTTGAAGGAAGCAGAAGCGGAGGGTGGCCCCGTCGACGGTGTGCTGCTCGATCTGCACGGAGCGATGGTGATCGAGGGAATCGATGATGGTGACGGCGATTTCGTGGAAGCTGTCCGACAATACCTTGGCCCCGATCGCCCAGTTGTGGTGACTTTCGACCTGCACGGGAATCACACGCAGCGGCGGGTCGATGCCGCCACGGCGATCATCGGCTTTGATACCTACCCGCATGTCGACATGGCGGAACGGGGGTGGGAGGCAGCTGACTTAATCGTGCGGGTGATTCGACACGAAGTGCAGCCGGTGATGGCTCTGCGTCCGATCCCCATGTTCTGGGGAACGCCGACTCAGGTCACCGCTCATCCCCCGATGAACGAGGTTCTGCAACGGGTTCATGATCTGGAGAAACGGCCAGGAATTCTGTCAGCGACCATCTCAACCGGATTCCCGTGGGCCGATGTCCCTGATGTAGGAGTCAGCGTGATCGTCGTCGCTGATGGTGATCAGTCACTGGCAACCGCAGCAGCCGAAGAGCTGGCGGCGTGGGTCTGGGATAATCGCCAGCGCTGGTACGCTCCGCCGGTCCGAGTTCGTGATGCCATCCGGAAGGGTGAACAGCTGGGCCGCTACCCGATCATTCTGGCCGATCAGGCGGACAACACCGGAGGTGGTGCCCCGGGTGACTCGACGGAGATCCTCAGAACATTTATCGACCTCAAGCTGCAGGATGCCGTGGTCCTCTACATCGTCGATCCCGAGGTCGCCCAGCTGGCCCATCAGGCGGGGGTCGGTCAACGAATTCGGGTACAGGTCGGCGGTAAGTCCGATCCGATTCAGGGCCCACCGGTCGAGATGAATGCCGAGGTCATGGGGATCTCGCACGGCGACTTTACCTACGACGGGCCGATGTATGCGGGCCTGACCGGGAACATGGGGTGCTCGGCCTGGCTGAAACAGGACGGAGTCTCCGTCGTCGTTGTCACAGCTGCGGAGCAACCGCTTGGGCCGGCGTTCGCGAAGACGCTGGGGATCGATTGTCCGGCGATGAAGTACATTGCGGTCAAATCGTCGGTCCACTTCCGTTCGGGATTTGAGCGCTTCGCCGGGTCGATCACCAACGTCGACGCAGCGGGGACACATACTCACGACTTCACCCAGCTGGCCTACAAAAGACGCACCCGGTCTGTGTTCCCGGTGGAATTCCCTCCGCAGAGATAGTCGGTGACTCGCGTCTCCACAGGAGGTATGATCTCACACTGATGTGACGTTCCCCGACGAACCATGCTTTGGATGACTTGCTTGTCTGATCCGTCAGTCCCCGCCGACCTGCGACAGACCCCTTACGGGCGACGTGCATGGCTGCATCAACAGGGGATCGCTGCCCTGGGGTGGGGACTCCTCGGACAACAGCTGCGACGGGCGAGTGCTGCACCGAGTGAGTCCATCAAGCGAGCGGGATTTGGGACTGCCAAGTCAGTGCTGATCATCTTCGCCAGCGGTGGCCAGAGTCAGATCGATACGTGGGACCCGAAACCCGACGCCCCACCGGAGATTCGTGGGGCGTTCGACTCCATCGCGACAGCGATCCCGAGCGTACGGTTTTGCGAGCACATGCCACGTATCGCCCAGATCGCTGACAAGCTGTGCGTTGTCAGGAGCATGGCCCATGAGGACCTCGACCACGGGTCGTCTTTTCATCTGGCAATGACCGGACGCTACCACCGCCGTCGCAGCTCCAACGATCCGCCCGACCTGACCGATGCTCCGTGCATGGGAGCAGTTCTGCAGCGTGTGCAGTTCTCGTCTCGGTTTCCTCAGACAGCTGTGAATCTGAATGGGCCCGCTGAGGTACCGCTCGTGCTGGGGCCGGGACAGTTCGGGGGCTTCCTCGGCAAGAGTTATGACCCGCTGACGCTCGGAGATGTCAGTCGTGGAGACCTGGCCATCCCATCGCTGGAGCCGCGGCTTGACCTGCCGGTTGCGCGAATGCGGGCCCGCGAGTCGTTGCTGCGGTCGATAGAGCAATCGATCCCGGAGAGCCAGAGGGACGTGCAGTGGGCCGACAAACAGGAGCGTTACCGCGATGCGTTCGAAATGCTGTCTCAGGAAGACACCGCCCGGGCGTTTGAGCTGCACCGGGAAACTCCTGAATTGAGAGACCGCTATGGGCGGAATCGTTCGGGGCAGGCCTGCCTGCTGGGGCGAAGACTGGTCGAGGCGGGAGTGCCGCTGGTGACGGTCATGTGGAACCACAACAACCGCGGCCAGGACATCGACCCGAAGAGCGGCGATCTGTACGGGTGGGATAATCACAACGACATCTTTGAGGGACTGCAGCACCAGCTGCTGCCGCGATTCGACCAGAGCTTCTCGGCTTTGATCGAGGACATGGACCAGCGCGGGCTGCTCGATGAGACGCTGGTCATCGGCATGGGCGAGTTCGGCCGCGCCCCGCTCGTGGCTGTGGAACGAAACTTTGCGGGAGTCAGCCCGGGGCGCAAACACTGGAGCAGCGTCTATTCGATCGTCATGGCCGGGGCGGGTGTCTCACGCGGGGTGGTGGTCGGAGCCTCGGATTCGCGCGGGGCTTATCCGCTGACAAACTCGTATGGCCCCTGGGACGTGACAGCCACGATCTTCTCCGCTCTGGGGATCGACCCGGCGACCCACTACTTCGACCACTTCAGCCGCCCCTATGCGATGAGCGAAGGTAAGGTCATGCAGGCGGTGTATGCGTGAGGTTGGCGGACTGGTAATGGTTCATCAGAAGATTGAATAACCACGAAGCACACGAAAATGGATGGAGTTCTATCTGGCATCCCCCTAACAGCACTTCACGAAATAGTCGATTATTGATTGAACTGTGAATGAACACACTTCCTTTTCGTGTGCTTCGTGTCTTTCGTGGTTCAAAATTCTTCAACTTACCCCAACCGGCCGAACTGGCGGTCGAGTTCGTTCTTCGACAGCTTGAGCGAGGTCGGGCGGCCGTGGGGGCAGTGGTGGTGGTCGTCGCAGAGGTGACGCTGTTCCAGCAGCGAAGCGATCTCTTCGGGGGAGAGACGCTGTCCCGCCTTAATCGCAGCCTTGCACGACATCATGTGCAGGAGGCTGTCGAGCAGGTCGCGGCGGGTGATCTTTTCGTCCTGGGAATCGATCTTGTCGATCACCGACTTGAGCAGTTCGGCGGGGTCGGCCCGGCGGATCAGCGTGGGGATGCCGCTCAAAGCAACCGTATTGCCACCGAACTCCTGAACCAGCAGCCCCAGCTCCGCCAGCAGCTCGGTGTTGTCGAGAGCGATCGAGACCTCGCGGGGAGTGAGCTCGACGGGAATCGGGACGAGCAGCCGCTGGACCTCGGCGGTCTTGTTCAGAATCCGCTCGCGCAGCTGTTCGTACATGATGCGTTCATGCAGCGCGTGCTGATCGATGATGTGGACGCCATCGGGAGTCTCGACGACGAGATAACAGTCGTGGACCTGCATCGCCCGCACGTCCCCAGCTGCGCTGGTCGAGGGCAGTTCGGAGACTTTGGCGGTTGCGGTGAGAGTCGGCGCTGGAAGAGATGACAAAACCCGGCTGGCGATGGGCTCGGGACCGCCGGGGAATGGACGGAACGTCGACTCGACTCCAGGCAGAATCGGATCGCGAGGCGTTGGGGGGCGCGGACTGGCTGACGGAGTTGATGACCGATCCAGAACGTGGTTCACGTCACGGGAGACGTCGATTGAGGGAAACTCTGGCTCGGGTTCGCCGGAGTCCTCGGAGAACGGGGAGTGGGACTCGGCCCGCAGAGAGAAGTTCGCTTCGCGCGGAGCAGGGCGGCCCTCGGTGGGTCTCCAGTCCGCCAGCTGGGATTGGGCCCAGTTCGACAGCTCTTCCTCGATCACCAGCTGGGGTGGGGGAGCGACAGCTGAGGTCGACTCCTGCTCATCGAAGTGCAGGTCGTGGACCGGAGCCTGTTCGAGCGTGCTGCCCAGCGTGCCGCCCTCCTGGCTGCTCGTCGGAACGAGACGATCGGTATTGAGCACTCCCCCCAGATCCATCCCCAGGAACTTCGATCGGATCGCAGAGAGGATCAACCGGAAGAGTGCGCTGCTGTCGAGGAACCGGACCTCGCTCTTTGTCGGATGGACGTTCACATCGAAAGACTCGGGCGAGGCTTCGAGGAACAGAAACGCCACCGGTTGCCGACCAACCATCAACAGCCCGCGGTAGGCCTCGTTGATGGCATGCTGCAGCGACCGGTCCTGAATCCAGCGACCGTTGAGGAACAGATACTGATGCTTGCGGGTCGTGCGGGATTGTTTCGGGTGACCGACAAAGCCCCACACGCGGTTGCCATCGCGGTGCATCTCGATGGGGATCAGGTCTTTGGCCAGTTCACCGCCATAGAACAACTCCAGCCGTTCGAGCAGACGCTGCGTCGCGGGCAGTTCGTAGACGGTGCGGTCGTTGTGCTTGAGGACCAGGTGCAGGTTCGGGTTCGCGAGGGCGATGCGGGTGAACTGCTCGGAGATGTGACCGAATTCGGTAGAGGGGTTCTTGAGGAACTTACGGCGGACGGGGGTCGTGTAGAACAGCTCGCGGACCTCGATCGAGGTGCCGACGGGACAGCCGCAGGGGACAATGGGTTGGACCTCGCCACCGTCAACGACGAGTTCCGAGCCGAGGTCGGAGTCGGGTTGCCGGGAACGGATTCGCAGCTTGGAGATTTCGGCGATGGAGGCGAGCGCTTCGCCGCGAAAACCCATCGAGCGGACATGGAACAGGTCATCCGCACTGCGCAGCTTGCTCGTGGCGTGGGGAGCGACAGCCAGCGGCAGGTCGTCGGGATGGATCCCTTCGCCATCGTCAACAATGCGGATCAGGTCAGCTCCGCCGCGCTGAATCTCGATTTCGATGCGTGTGGCCAGGGCATCGATCGAGTTCTCCAGGAGCTCCTTAATGACACTGGCGGGACGCTCGATCACCTCTCCAGCTGCGATCTTGTTGATCACGCTGTCGGAAAGTTGTTGGATTCGGGGGGCCTGATCCGTGGTGGCCGACATGGCATCCATTCCGCGAGTGGGGGAGAGTAAGAGCCACCGAAAGTGTACTCGTCGAGAATCCAAAGGGGGAGAGAGCTCCCTCACCGACGGGCACGGCTGTGATGTCCGCTTCAGGTGTCGAATTTGCCAGCGTGAATCTCAAAAGCGACATAAAACCGGCGAGAATCGCCTGCTCGCAGCAGGTTTTCAGAACTCACTTGGCAGAGATCGTCTCCCCGCATAAACTTCGGGTTCACAGCCTGCCTGGTAGTGTAACGGTTAGCACTAGTGATTCTGAATCACTCAGTCGGGGTTCGAATCCCTGCCGGGCAACTTTTTTCTTTTTGGGCTAGCAATCGATTTGGTGCGCCCAGAGGCTACCAGCGAACGTCGGAGACAATCTGTCGCCCGAAACCCTGACAGCTCCGCTAGTTCGGATAAATCTGCATTCGCCCCCGCGGAAACGTGGGAGGATCCAGCAGTGACTCAGCGCGAGGCGGCGGGGGCGGTGTGGGGAACCGGCGAACCTCCCACGGCAGACCAATCACCGTCACCATTGTGGGCTCTTCACCCGCAAACCGCTCAATACTCATCTCGATCGGCTGATAGCTGCGTTTCGATTTGAGTTTCTCGACCAAATCTTCAAAGCCTCTGATCTCCACGCCGTCGACCGTCAGTATTCGGTCTCCGACCTGGAGCCCCGCGATATAGGCAGGAGATTCGGGTTGGACCCCCGTGACCTGGCATCCGCTCCGATTGTCGAATGCTACAGGGTTTCCCTCGACACCAATAAAGATCTCAGACCGCTCACTCACATCCAGTTCAGGAAAACCCATACGCATCGCCTGTCTGTCCGCTTCCGACAGACTGATTCCTCGCACATAAAAGACATTCAGCACCTCGGTGTGCGACAGCCGCCGAATATGCCAAATGTCAGCTGGGGTCCCTTTCCAGCTGCGGGGCAGGATGATGATCGCGATGCGCTGTTTGGATTCACTGAGATCCGCATCCAGTTTCGCCCGCAATTCACGGTCGTTGTCATCGGGCCTCAGCTGGACGACCGCGTTCAGCTTTCGCAAAGCGCTCGTCGCTCGTGCTTCTCGCAAACGATGATGATGTTGCAGGATCCGCTTCACGGCTGGCTGATACGGACTGAACGACAGGCTGATCTCATCCAGCTGCAGTTCCAGATCATCGGCTTGCGGAAGGGGGGTGTTCAGCCAGATCTGCTCCAGAGCCAGGAGGATGCGCTGACTTGCTTCGCCCGACACTTGATGGAGTAAGACAATCAGCGGCTCAAACGCCGGAGGCCCCAGGGCCAGCAAACGATTTGTTGCCTGCTGCCGGACGGAAAACTCATCGGACGTCAGTTCTTCCACCGCTTTCGCGATCTCGGGAGGAATGACGATGGGCGGGGGCGAATCTACCGCAGCTGACGTATCCTCGGATTTCGGCTCGCCAGCTGGTACTGCTGGTACTGCTGGTACTGCTTCCGTCGATGGCGGTGACTCCGCATTCAGGAGCGTGCCGGTCGCTATCAACCCCACGAAGACAAGGACCAGGCGCAGCTGGGGTGCAAACATTCTCTGACCGACAGGTCGAGTCGGCGGGTCCAATTTCAGAAGGATGTTTCGCGTGTCCAGAGATTTCTCCCATCAGCTGGGGAACTGACAGCCTCCATGCTGGCCCAAGCCAAACCCCAAAAGCCTCGGGACATTTACCGACCCGAGGCGTTTCAACCCGCTGGCTACTTGGCTGGTTCAGCAGGCTTGGGCTCTTCCGCAGGTTTGGCAGGCTCCACAGGCTTGGTCTCCAGACCGCCGATCACCTGCAGCTCGGGCATGGCCGCCTTCAACGCGGCGATCCCTTCCGGGGTGACCTTCGACTCGAACACAAACACCCGCTTCAGTTTCTTCAATCCGTGCAGCTGGGCCAGTCCGGCATCGGAGACCTGGGTGCCGTACAGATTGAGGTAGGTCAGATTCTCCAGCCCGGTGAGGTGGGCGAGCCCCGCATCCGTAATCGCAGTCTTTTCGAGGTGGAGACGTTCGAGCGTCTTCATGTCCTTGATCGAGGCGAGTCCGGCATCCGTGATCTTGGTCCGGGCCAGGTTCAGCCAGATGACGTTGGCCAGCTTGCCAACGGAGACCAGAGCCTGATCGTTGACTTCTTTGTCGGCCAGATGCAGCGTCACATCGAGACGGGGATCGTTCTGGGCAATCGCCATCACATTGCCGCCCAGGGCCTTGATCGCAGCCACAGCCTCAGGATTGGGCGGAGTCGCGGCGTCTTCTGCCTGCACTCCTGTCGCAACCAGCGCCAGGCACAGAATGTATTGCATGAGCTTCATCGCTAACTCTCCAAGATGTTGAACTGCATGCTCCGGCGGTCCGATTTCGCGCCGAATGGTGTCACCGCAGTATAGCAGACCAGCCGCCTGCCGGGGAAAGCGCCAGCGTTGCGAGAGAGATGATGAACCACGGAGACACGGAGGGCAGGTCGAGATCCCCCCCCTGAATTTTCACGCAGAGGGGGCGGAGTTGCCGTGTTACGCGTCACTGGGTGAACGACGGCGCGTCCCTCAGACCACTCCGGATCTACCGCAACTCTTCATCGGCGGGCTCTTCGGCTTGTTGCAACACCGATTGACGGACCGGGACGGGGACGACTTCCTGAGTCGTGCTGCGGATCAGACCGGCGTCCATCAACGACGCGTAGGTCAGCGTGCCCGCCAAGGCGAATGAAAAGACATTGGGAAAGAAGGCCTCTCCGAACATTTTGAGGGCGGTTCCCGAGGACTTCTTCAGTCCCACTTTGACCCCGTTCAACTCGACACTGTAGATCTCGTCCAGCAACAGATGCGAGAAGAACCCGAGAGCCACACCCGCTGCCACGAGCAGCTTCACCCGAATCAGGTTCGTCGGGTAGCTCAGATACGCCAGCTCAGCGGCAATCAGGAGTGCGGGGATGCTGTGAAACATGCCGCGGTGCACACTGAGATACGGGATCACACGCGACAGCACATACCGGATCAACACATACAGCACGACCATCCCCAGCATGACCATCTCGCGGTCGTTGGGGAGGTGCAACCACTGCAGAACACGTCCGACCAGCAGCAGTGGGGCCACGCCAGCCAGCATGCCGAACAGTTCCTGCGCCGGTCGACCGTGGTCGAGGTCGAGGTCAGGCAGCATGCCAGCCACAGCTGTCATCACAGCGGACAGCGTGGCCTGAACTGGAGTGAACCCCAATCCATACCAGGCTGACGCGCCGTACACGACGCCGAGACCACTGCTGAAAATGACATGCTCGCGAAAGGCGGCCATCCCGTCCTCCCTGACTGGAACGTGGAGTTCTACCCCATCCGGAGCCACGGAGTGAAGTCCTGTTTGGCGGAGGACGGTTCGTCCGGATCCTGGCGGCGGGCTTTGCCGGTCAGTACGGCCTCAGGGACTGCGAATCAGTTGGCAACGCACTGGCAGGTGATCTGAGCCGATGTCCGGGCCGACTTCGCGAGACACCACCTTCAGGCTCGGTTCCACCAGACAGTGGTCGATCGGGATCCGCAAGTAGCGATTGCCCGCTGGCCAAGTCGGTTGCCAGCCGAACCCCTGGCGGGAGTCCTGCAGGTCCCTGGTCGACAGCAGATCACGAAAGAAGGGAGACGACGACGAGCTGTTGAGGTCACCGAGGACCACTCGAGGGGAGGGGAGTTGCTGAATGCGTTTCGCAGCGTCGAACAAGTACTCGTTCCGCTGCTTCGAGTATTCGGCCCCCGCAGGTGGCAGAGGATGGAGCCCGACAACCGACCAGCGACCGGCCGGGGTCTCGATCTGGCACTCGACAGCGGGAATCAGACTCGAAAGGTAAGGGGTCTCCGATTGAGCAATACGATGCCGGCTGATCAGTGCGAGTCCGAAGTTATCGGGCCGGGGGAGTACGATCTGATGCGGCCAGTCGGCTTTCCACGATTCGATCTGCCCAGCCCACCAGGGATCGACCTCGCTGATGAAGATCACATCGGCCTGACTCGACTTCAGCCAGCGGTACAGATCCTCTGACTTCCGATTTCGCGAATACACATTGGCGGTGACCACGACGAGGCTTTCGCTGCTCGTCTGTGAGACTGAAGGCCCTCGAACTGGCACATAGAATGGCACCCACTCCATCGCGTTGACCAGCGTCAGACAAACTGCGATTCCGGCCAGCTTCCAGTAGCGACGGATGACCAGCAGCAGCGTGGCGATGGTGGCCAATACCGTGGCCTGGACGACAAAGTGCGTGGTGATCTCACACAGCCAGTACCAGCGTCCGAGCCAGCGAATCAGGGTGCCCAAACAGACGGCGATGCAAAGCCACCGGGCGATGAGATTCTCAACCCGGCGCACCGATTCAGCCAGCTGAGGCCTGCGAGATGGTGCGGTCTCCGCGTCGTTCACGATCCACCTCAGGAGCCCAAACGAAGCGTCAGAGCCCTTAGTTCCATTGGGCCAGCTTGCGGGCGGAGTCGGCGATCTGCTGCATGACTACGGACTTGTCAGGTTCGCTCAACTGGGGGACGCATTCTCGCAGCAGTGTGACCGCGACACCGTGGCGTCCCGCATGAGCGGCGATGACGCCCAGATCGCGACAGGCCTCGACTGAAGCGGGATTCAACGCCGTCAGTCGGTATTGCACCGACCACAATGCCGCCCAGTTCGATTGCTTCACGTACAGGTTCTTGAGGTTGAGCAGCATCCGTTCCACGACCACGCGAGGAGCTGCGGGCTTCAAGGTGGGGAGCAGGGCCTCGGGAGCGATCTGCGTGCGCACACTCAGCCAGGCCAGGCACTCCGCCTCGGACAGGATGCGACCTTCGGTGAATGGATCGACATACAGCACAGCTCGATCAGTCTTCAGTCGACACACAACGTGCTGCGGTGCCGGGGCCAGCTGGAGAGCGATGCCGAGACGTTCCGCGACGGCACAGTAGAGCAGCGATAACGTGATCGGCAGGCCGCGACGAGTCGCGATCACCTGGGGCAGGAAGCTGCTCTCGGCCTGGGAAAAGCAATCGTCATCCCCCCGCAGGCCGTACTCGCCCGACAGGCATTGGACGACTTGTTCCAGCATCGCCCGTTCATCGGCGCAGCTGGCGATCTTGAGAGTCAGCTGATCGGCTCGTTGCTGAATCCAGTCGAGAGTCGGTTGGAAGCTGAGCTCGGGATCGGCATCGCGAGCAATCTCCAGGGCCGCTGTGACCAGATCGACATCTCGGCGCCCGACGAGGAGTTTCGAGAACTCCTCGTCCTGATGAAAACGAGAGACATCCAAAGGTTTCATGGCCACTGCAGACAATTCTCCGCGAAGCGTGTGAACACGCCGAATTTCTACGTTCGGCGGTTATGTATCCGATATCACTTCATAGCGTCAACGGGGCGATTGGCACGACGACCAAGTTCGGTTGAAGTCGCCGAATACTTTCCCGGTCCCAATTGGCCGCCCAGAATAATCAGAACCTCATGAATGCTTCGCCGCACGGTCATGGCATTCTGAAGGCCTGGCAGACAGAGCCAACGAAGCGAACCTCGGCTCTTCGCTCATCGTCGATTATGCCGGCTTGAGGTTCAGGCCTTCGAGAATGCGCTCGCAGGATTCGCTGCGATTGAGGACATAGAAGTGCATCCCGGGCACGCCCGCATCGATGAGCTCGCGGCATTGCTGGATCGCGAACTCCACACCGATATCAAACTGGGCCTGGGCATCGTGCTGGACAGCTTCGAGGCGAGACGCCAGCGAGGTTGGGAACACAGCCCCGCACATGGAGGTAATCCTCTTGATGCGAGCAAACTCCGTGATCGGCATGATCCCGGGGACCACAGGAATCTCG
The DNA here is from genome assembly GCA_947479075.1 of Planctomycetaceae bacterium. Classification (GTDB taxonomy): domain Bacteria; phylum Planctomycetota; class Planctomycetia; order Planctomycetales; family Planctomycetaceae; genus TH-plancto1. The sequence continues at coordinate 3,423 of CANJZR010000009.1, read as the reverse complement.
ATGCCGAGCTTCACGCAGCGATCACGGAACTTCAGAAAGTTCGCGTTCTCGTAAAAGAGTTGAGTGAAAATGGCGTCCGCACCGGCGTCGACCTTGCGTTTGAGATTCACCAGATCGGTGTCGAGGTCTTGGGCTTCGGGGTGCTTCTCGGGGTAACCGGCAACGCCGATCCCCATCTCGGGGTAGTGCTGGCGGATCAGTTCGACGAGTTGATTGGCGTGGGTCAACCCACCATCGACAGCTTTAAATTCGGTTTGCCCCTGGGGCGGGTCGCCGCGCAGAGCCATGATGTTGCGAACGCCCGTCTGCCACGACAACTCCAGCCAGTCGAGCAGTTCCTGCCGCGTGGAGCCGACACAAGTGAAGTGCGAGGTGGCGGGGAGCTGGAAGTCGGACTGGATGCGGCGGCAGATCTCCCGAGTACGTCCCTGAGTCGTGCCACCCGCACCGTAGGTACAGGACACAAACCCCGGCTGGTAAGCCTGCAGGCGTTCCAGAGCCCGGTAGAGTCCCTCATCTCCGGCTTCCGTCTTCGGAGGAAACACCTCGACAGACAGGACAAACGGTCTGGCCTGAAACAGATCACGAATCCGCATGTTCGGCTCTTGGCCTCGCCCAGCTGGCATCTTGGAGATGCATCACGAAACACCGGGACGCCGCACGACGTCCTACCCCCGAATCGCCGAGGCTTTTCTGGTCGGGAGAAGGATAGTTGCCCTCCGGGGCTTGGGACAGGGTGCTCGCTGGAATTTCGGCGAAAGACCGCTTGCCGAGAACAAAATCAAGACGTTCTGACTCAGGCAGAACCGGAGATTTCCTTGAGATCAGCTCGGATTGACTCATAGGTCTCACAAAACGCCAGTGCCCGAGGGTCGGGAGAGACGCCCCAGTTGCGACACGCCTGCTGATAAATCTCAGGCCACCAGTTGCGATGTTCGGTCAGCCCTTTTTCCAGGTATTCGCGCCAGTGCGACATGACTTTGGACCAGCACTGATCGCCGTATGCCATCGCTTTGTTCAGATCGCCGAAATCCTTTACGTACCACTCGCGACCAATCTGGGCGTGCAGGACTTCGTCAGCCCAGTCGAAGTCCTGAATCAGGGCGGCCAGCGGGTTGCCCGACGCCTTGCCGACCTCCCACTCATACCGTTTGCCCGTCTTCGGCATCAGCCCCTGCTCAATGAAGAACAGTACGGCATGCCGCTCCTGTGGTGTGAGTTGTGTATTGAGATTGTAGGACCAGAGGAAGCTGATCGGGATCTGCGTCCAGTCGATATCTGCCTGATGGAAGCCGACCTCGCCGAGCATGGCGTGCCGAGCCTCGTCCCACAGCTGTCGCGTCATATCGCGGGTGAAACCCCACGGCTTGTCTGACATCTCCACGAGGATACTAGCCATCATCTCCGGCACGTCGATCTCGCGCAGACGTTTGTAGAACATCATCAGCGTCTTGTCGCGCGGCGAAAACTCCGGGTCGTAGAGGAATGCCTCGGGATTCACTCCCGCGTTAAACGGGTCCTGAAAGCGGTCATCCCGCCTGGGAATACGGTCGTACTGAAACGGTTGGGTGGAGTGCTGTCGTGTCAGCTCGTGAACGGATTTGGAATCTCGGCCACTCAGCCCGCCCGCGTTCGCGAGAGATTGGTCGAGCAGTTGCCCCCAACTCTTCGAGATCTGGCTTCCATCGATGGTTGCGAGAGCCTGCTCGCCAAAAGCCCGCATGTCGGCCAATTCCAGCTGTGCGAACCGCAGAATACGTACGCTCGGTGCGTCAGCCAGGCGATTGGTCTCCACGAGATACTGCTCGATCGCACCGTCGAGTGCGGGTAACAGTACCGCATACAGACCGTAGAGCCGCTCCTCTGTCGTGGGAGCACACAACACCTCATCACAGGCCAGTTCCAGTGCGGAATGCGGTACCACCTCCAGCCCCAGCGGCGGCTCGCGCATTTCAGAGACGCGGGTGCGAATCGCATCGGCATGTTCCGCGCAGTAGTGGGCATGCAGACTGAACGCCGTTTTCAGTTCATACACAGGTTCGGATGTGATGTGTGCGGTGAAGATCTGATGCAGCCGCCTCCAGGCGTAGTGCATCCGCTTGAGCCAGTTCACGCAATCGTCGAGCGAAAGTGTCGCGCGGCTGGCCTCGGCGTAAGTACAGAGCCCGGCCAGAGGAGGAAATGTCGGTCTCAGATTCGGGTGATCTGGCACAAAATCTTCCTGCGAATGAGGCCAAATTCTGACATCGAGCTTGAGAGCATCATCGCAAACATTCTGGCTTTCCCCGATTTGGCCATCCCGGGGACTCCCATCGCCGTTCGCTTCGATTCAGAACCCGCGTTGAAGCGATTCGGCGACCGCCATACACTCTATCGACGGGGAGCAGTTCGCCCTCCGACTGTCCGGCAGGTGCGTAGATCTCGATGCAAGTTCGTATTCTCAAGTCGAAGCTCCATTTGGCAACCGTCAACACTACGGAACTCCATTACCACGGCAGCATCACCATCCCCGAGGATCTGATGGAAGCTGTGGGAATGCTGCCGTTTGAACAGGTGCTGGTGGCGAACTGCAACACGGGCCAGCGGGGCGAGACGTATATCCTTGTCGGACCGCGTGGCGACGGTCAGATCCAGCTGAATGGAGCGATGGCTCGCCTCGCTCAGCGTGGGGATCGGATCATCGTTCTGGCCTTTGCGGACTTTACGCTGGAAGAGGCGAAGAAGTTCAAGCCCCAGGTGGCCATCCTGAACGAGAAGAACGAGATCATTGAAACGATCTAAGCCATTACGTGGCCGCATTTTTGACAACCTGGCAAAAATCCGAGAAGTTGCTTTGTCGCCTGACTTTCTGTTGGGTCCCGAGGCGATTACGAGGTAGAATAACGACGAGTACCCCGCACCCCCGCGCTCGCCGGGGGTCCTTAGCGTCTCAGATCACCATACGCTAGAACGAGTTGTGGCATTGCTGTCACTGCTCATGTTCTTGGTTTCGCGGGCAAGAGGGCCGCATGCCAACCCATTGCGCAATTCGACCACGCAACCGCCTGAACCGGTGGGCGTTTGTCATTTGCGCCCTGCTCAGTGCTGTTTTCCCGTTTTCGGAAACGGCAGCCGCCCAGAACACAAAGTCGCCTGCCATGGGATCGGCCGGGATGACGGGTGGGATGGTCCCATCGAGTTCACCCGGTAGCAATCCCCCCACAGGTAACACAGGATCCAACAGCTCCAGCGAGCAGAGCCCCAAGCGAGAGCCAGTCACACCTGACCCGCCACCGGCTTCGGACACGAAGAATCCTGCTGCGACGACGAACCGGTCAGCACCTCGCCCCTCCGCGAGAGAGAATCCACCACTCGCCCCAGCCTCCCGCCTCCTCGATCACGAGGGGATTCCGCCGTTCCATCTGGCCAAGCTGTCGCTGGACG
>CANJZR010000008.1 GCA_947479075.1 Planctomycetaceae bacterium | reverse complement strand
TGCTTCGCCCGACCAGTGGCACGGCCATGATCGCCGGGGCTGATTGCGTGAAGCAGGCTCGAGAGATCAAAAAACTGGTCGGATACATGCCCGATAAGTTCGGGTCTTACGACAACATGCGTGTGCATGAATATCTCGACTTCTTCGGTGCAGCCTACGGCATCAAGCGTAAGGCCCGTATCGCCCGAGTCGAAGAGGTGATGGAGATCGCCAACGTCACATACATGAAGGACAAATATGTCGAAAGCTTGAGCCATGGTATGGCCCAGCGAGTCGGCATCGCTCGAACCCTGATTCACGACCCGCGCGTCATCATCCTCGACGAACCGGCCAACGGCCTCGACCCTCAGGCACGTATCGAGATGCGTGAACTGATTCTGAAGCTGGCTCGCATGGGAAAAACGATGCTGGTGACCAGCCACATCCTGCCCGAACTCGCGCGTATCTGCGACTCTGTCGCCATTATCACGCACGGAACACTGCGGGCCTGCGGCACTGTGGAAGAGATCGGACAACAGGTCTCCCAGCGTCGTACGCTGGAAGCCCAGTTGCTCAGCCCCGATGTGGTCTCCAAGACCGCAGCTGTCATCCGCAAGTGCATTGAGCCAGACGCCGAAGTCACTGAGATTCCAGCCGAGTCGATTGTCCGTTTCAGCACAGCTGCTTCAGAGTCGCACCTCACCAAGATGCTGGCCTATCTGGTCAAGGCTGGACTTCCGATCACACAGTTCCATGAGCTGCAAACGGACCTGGAAGAGGCGTTCATGACCTTCGCCAAATCAAAGCCCGGAACAATCCCCGGCGAGAACATCCCCCAGCCCGCACCGGCTAGCCAGCCAGCTGCGGCCAAGAAGGGAGGAGTAGCTCGTGGCTAATCCCATCATTCAGCGAGAGCTGATCGGCACACTGCGCAGTACCCGCACGGTCATCGCGCTCGGGCTGTTGTCACTAGTATTCACCCTGCTCGTGGCAATTCGTTACCCGACAGAACCGCGAATGGCTCTGTCGGGAGCTCGCTCGCAAGAAGTGTTCAAGCTGTTCATGTTTGGCTTGCTGGGAGCGATGTTATTACTGCTCCCCGTGTTTCCAGCGACGAGCCTGGTGAAGGAACGCAACCGAGGAACTCTGGGGCTCCTGCTGAACACGCTGCTCGGCCCCTGGCGGATTTTTCTGGGTAAGTTGACCGCCTCGTTCAGCCTGGCAGTCCTGATGTTGTTCGTCAGTCTTCCAGCTGCCACAGCCTGCTTCGCACTGGGCGGTGTCGATCCTACCACAGGGCTGGGCGGATGCTATCTGGTGTTGCTGCTGACAGCACTGGAGCTCTGTGCCATCGCATTGTTGATGAGCAGTTCCGCCACGTCATCGGACGCAGCGATTCGCACGACATACGGGATCGTCCTCTCGCTCAGTTTGATTACGCTGTTGCCCTACATTCTGTTCGTGGGCAACGGCGGTCCCATCGAGGCGGCAGCCGATTGGTTGCGATGCCTTTCTCCGGTTTCGGCGATCACATCATTACTGGGTGGTGCTGATGCTGCGAGTCATGGGATTTCGTCAACCTCGAACGTCCCATTGCGGTTCGCAATGCTGTCGATTGTGGTCACGATCATCTGCTCTGTCTGGACCACCAGCCGACTGAACTTCACCCTGTTCGACCGCTCTCGCAGCCCCGGCACAATTGTTGACGAACAGAGCACCAAGGTCAGATTCTTCCGCCGGCTGATGTTCATCGTCGACCCAGGTCGCCGGTCGCGTGCCATGAGTTCGTTCGTCAATCCCGTGATGGTGAAAGAATTCCGTTGCCGGAAGTTCGGTCGTCTGCACTGGCTGATACGGTTGGTTTCGGTTTGTGCCATCTTGTCCGTGGGCTTGGCTTTTGTCACGGCGACGCGAACACTGGCCTGGGACGTGGCGACAATCGGAGGCATCATGGTCATCTTGCAGGTGGCCCTGATTGTGTTGCTGACCCCCAGCCTCACCGCAGGATTGATCTGTACTGAGCGTGAATCGGGTGGATGGGTCCTGCTGCAGATGAGTCCCATGTCGATCCCCAGCATTCTGTGGGGAAAGCTTCTCTCCGTGTTCCTCACCCTCGGATTGCTGTTGTGTGCCACGCTGCCAGGCTACATCGTGATGGTGTGGATTGATCCGGGTCAGCGTCCCCAGATCGAACGAGTGGTTATCTGCCTGCTGGTGACAGCTGTCTTTGCCACGCTCAGCAGCGCGGCCATCGGAAGCCTGTTCCGCTATACAGCCACTGCCACAGCTGCGGCCTACTCGTTTCTGATCGCCGTCTGCACGCTGCCCCTGCTCGTCTGGATGGGACGCGGCGCGCCATTCGGTCAGGACACAGTGGAAAAGGCCCTGATGATCAATCCGATCGCTGCCGCTCTGTCGGTGATCAGGTTCCCAGGATTCCAAGAGTACAACCTGATCCCAAGCCACTGGATTCTGGTTGGAATCGTGTCAGTGATCAGTGTCCTGGTCCTCTTCTTTCAAACCCTTCGTCTTTCCCGCCCGCAGTAGGTTGCCATGCGTTTCGTCGCTTTCGTCATGCTGATCGCCGGGGCAGGTCTGTGTTCATTCGCTGATGCGGAGGAACGAGTCCCGGTTGCCCCCAGCTTCCTGATGGACCTCGAGCCAGAAGAGAAGGCGGTCCCCACACCATACTTTATCCATCCCGATCTGTTTGGGTTGTGGAAGGCAGCACTCGCTCACCCCGAATCCGAAATGCGTCGGAATGTGGCCGAAGCAATCTCGACTGCTCACAAGAAGGGGCATGAGGGATTGTCGACCTTTGAGCCAGACTTGCTGAATGTGCTGAAGCAGGAAAAGCCTCTGTCGGCATCGCGTTACGCGGCCGCAAAGGCGCTGGTCACGCTCGACTGCCGAAACTCCGCTGCCGCATTGTTTGAGGCCTCACAAAGCGATGGGAAGGACATGCGTCAGCTGGTTGAACCCGTGCTGGCGGACTGGGGCTTTGCTCCCATTCAGGATGTGTGGTCCAAGCGGGTCCAGACCGCGGAGACGCCCCGCCGCGAGTTGGTTCTGGCGTTTCGTGGACTTGCCAAATGTCAGGTCGTGGCAGCTCAGGGCGATCTCGTTCAAATTGCGTCTAACGTGACACAGCCTGCCGATATCCGACTGACTGCAGCGAAGGCCGCGGGCGAGTTGTCCGACACGGGACTGGAAGCAGTGGCCCTGAAGCTGATTTCTCGTGAATCCGCAGCCATTATCGACCGACTCTGTGCTGCTTCACTGCTTGTGAAGCAACGTTCCACACAAGCAGTCGAGCTCAATACCAAGCTGGCAGGAGACGCTGAGCCCGCTGTCGCTGGCCTGGCACTTCGAAATCTCTTCGAGACAGATCCCCAGACGGTTCTGCCAGTGGCCGAAGCGAGCCTTAAGAATCTCGATGCCTCCGTTCGACGTGTGGCAATTGAAGCATATATCAAGATCCCGACCGCAGAGAGGATCGAAGTTCTCGCCACGCACCTGAGCGATCCTCATCCGGAACTTCGATCGCTGGTCCGGGAAGGCTTCATTACCCACCGGGAGAATGCCGAGTTTGCAGACTTGATCCTCGATTTGTCGATCAAGGCCCTCAATGGTGACGAATGGCGAGCTCAGGAACAGGGTGCTCTCCTCGCTGCCACATTTGACCGGAAGGAATTGGCCTCACGACTGGTGGAACTGCTGCCATCGAATCGCCACGAAGTTGCAATCGCCACCGCCTGGGCCTTACGTGTCCTCGCCGTTCCAGAGACTGCCGAAGGGATCACCGCGCAACTTGATCGACAGTCCAAACTCTTGACATTTACGGAGGTGGAGATCGAGAACCAGGTTTGCCATCTCTGTGAAGCCTTAGCTGTCCTCAAGTACAAGCCAGCCACGTCCATCATGGAGCTCTACATCCCCAAACGCGATCAGTACAGCCGGTTGCCACGTTCTGCGGCAATCTGGTCACTTGGCCAGATCTATGCTGATGTCGCTGCCAATTCTGAGGGACCTCAACAGGAAAGTGCATTGACCAAGGCCGCTCAATTTCTCGGGGTGAAGGATCGGTCGGATGTCCAAACCGCAGAAAAGCTGGCAGAGGCGTTCATGGAACGAGTTGACGACACCGAATCTCAGCACCCGGAAGCCGAAGAAGTGCGACGGACCAGTGCCCTCGCCATCGGCCGAATCAAGGCTGCATCTCAGTTGGATAGCCTGAAGACCAAGATCGGCGACGAAGCGAATAACACCGAAGTTGAACTGGCCATGCGATGGGCCATCTTCAGGATTTCAGGAGAGGAAGTGCCTATCGCCCCGCCAACCCAACATGAACGGAATGGATGGTTCCTCGAACCCATCAACCGAATCGAGCCTCGTACGAGTGATATCACGCAGTAAGGCCGCTCATTTCGCAGCAGCTGGCCGTCACCGGTTCACGATTAACCGCATCACAAACAGGGGAGTCTCGACCAACCGTCGAGGCTCCCCTGTTGTTTTCACTGGAGCAACCTCGACCGACTACGTCGTGTAGTCAGCGTTCAGGCGGACATACTCGGCGGTCAGGTCGCTGGTCCAGAAGCGGACTGACTCTTTGCCGAGAGTGAAGGTCAGAACGATGCGGACTTCACCGGTGGCCATCGCCTGCGACACGGCATTGGCATCGAAGTCGACCGGGGCCCCTTCGCGATAGAGGGGGATCTCATTGACCGACAGTGAACAGTCTTCTTCGCGGAATGGAACACCGGCATACCCAGCTGCCGAAACGAATCGGCCCCAGTTCGGGTCATTTCCCGTGATCGCAGTCTTCACGAGAGCGCTATCGGCGACTGTCTTGGCGATTCGGAAAGCAGCTTCGCGGGTCAGCAAGCCATGCACATCGATCGTGACAAAGTGCCCTGCCCCCTCGGCGTCTCGAATAATTAATTGGGCCAGAGCCATCGCCACATCGTCAATCGTGGTTTGCAGCTGGGACTTGAGTTCGGCAGGGATTGCTCCCGCCTGGCCATTGGCAAGCAGCAGCACGGTGTCGCTGGTGCTGGTGTGACCGTCGACACTGATACAGTTGAAGCTGCGATCGACAGCGTGTTTGACCAGAGAATGAGCGTCCGCGGATGAGATCGCCACGTCGGTCATGATGACCGACAGCATGGTCGCCATGTTCGGGGCGATCATCGCCGCCCCCTTGCACACGCCGGTCACCGTCCAGGTTTTTCCACCCGAAGTCAATTTGCGGGTCACGACCTTGGGCACCGTATCGGTCGTCATGATCGACTTGGCGGCAGCTTCCAGGTGGTCGGGGGTGGTACCCAGTTTCTTGGCGACGGCAGGGATGCCAGCTGCGATCTTTTCCTTGGGCAGGAAACGACCAATCACTCCGGTCGAGCACACCAGCACATCCTCAGCCGTAGCGCCAATTTCGGCGGCAACCGTGGCGGTCATCCACTCGGCATCAGCGATGCCGCGATCGCCAGTACAGGCGTTCGAGTTGCCGGAGTTGATTACGACGGCACGAGCAGTTTGACGCGGCAACCGGCTGCGCGAGACCTTCACCGGAGCCCCGACGACCAGATTCTGAGTGAACACCCCGGCTGCGGCACAGGGGGTGTCGGAGACGAAGAGCGCGAGATCGAGTTTGTGCGGATCAGCCTTGATCCCGCACGCATGCCCGCCAGCTCGAAACCCCAGCGGAAGACTGACACCCTGCGACATGAGACGCGATTCCTGTACTGCGATGAGACGGCCCGGTGAACAAACAACCCAGCCCAGACATTCCCGCATGCTAAGAGGTTCAGGGCATGCTGCCCAGAGAGGAAATTGGCAGCTTGAACTGAGAAAACCCGAGAGAAGTCCATTCGCTCTCATTCGCGGTCAGTTGCGTCAGGCGATCCAACTACCAAGAAAATGGAGTGATCCAGAGATTCACCGCCCCCTGGGCTGCCTGGACGAGTGACATTTAATCAGAGTACGAAACGCCCAATCTCAACCTGCGGAAAGTGTCCAAAGTTGACGATGAGCCCCAACGGCAAACCGCCAGCTTTCAGGTAGTTTAACATCTGAGCCTGATGCTCCGGAGCGATTGACTTCGCGGCCTTCAATTCAATCAAGATTCGATCAAAGCAGATGAAATCGGGACGATAGTATTGTTTCAACACAGCATCTTTATATTTCAAGCCCAACTCCGGCTGGGATCGAAAGGGAATGTCTCGACGCAGAAACTCTCTTTCCAGACACTCCTGATAAACAGCCTCCAGAAACCCACAGCCCATCTCCCGGTAGACTTCAAATATCGCCCCCTGAATGGCATAGACTTCGTCCTTGAAAAGGACCTTTTCAGTGGACATCTACGTCTCCAGGATCAGAGGGAGGATATGGAACCACGAAACACACGAAATGCACGAAAAAAGAATGCAGAGGGAACCTCTATGAATTTATCATGAGGCATTTCCTGTAGTCCTGCCTGATTTCATTTTCGTGTACTTCGTGTATTTCGTGGTTACCCTTCCCTCAATATCGCCACTACGGCAGTTCGCGAATGCGGATGTTCTTCATATCGATCGGGGCTCCTTCGCTTTCGAGGCAAAGAAAGCCGGTGTTGGGTTTACAGCTGGTGCCGCCGGAGACTTCTTCGCCGTTGACCCACAGGCGGACTTCGCCGTTGATCGCGCGGATGTAGTAGTGGTTCCAGTGGCCGATGCCCTTGCTGAGCTCCTTCCGGGGGAAGGCACGCTGGCTGTCTTTGGGGGCGGGGGCCTTCGGCTCGAACGGGATCATCGTCGAGGTCCCGACGGGAAAGACGTCGCCATTGGTGGTGAACCAGTCCGACTTCTTGCCGTTCTTCTTCTCGTACTCTTCGCCGTATCCATGGTCGAGGATCTGAACTTCGATGCCGCCGGGGGGCAGCTGGTTGGGCTTCAGGTCCTTGAAGGCTTCGTCCGGAGCCCAGAGGAAGATGCCCGAGTTGCCGCCCGACTTGTTATGACGCCAGGTCGCGACCAGCTCAAAGTTGGTGAACTTCTTCTTCGAGCGGGTCACGCCGACGGGTGTCCCCTTGCAGTGCACTTCGGTCCCGTTCCACTGGAACGTGTCGGGATCGGTGTTGATTGTGTCGAAGTCGGCAGCTGTCAGGTCGACCCAGCCGGGGCCGGAACCATCAATGAAGGCCTTGGTCACGACCGAGTCATCGGCGGTCAGTGTGGTCGCGGCGATCAGGAACAGACAGGCGAGTGAGAGTGATTTCATCAGAGGATTCCCTGAGGGATGTAGAGTGTCGATGAAACAAAGCCCACCGGGAAAACCCAGTGGGCTTTGACGGGACGTACAGAAACAGGACTACTTCGCGGCGTCGAGCTTCTTGATCTCGATGTTGCGGAACTCGACAGCATCCCCGTGTCCGGCGAAGCCGAAGTAGCCCGACTTGAGGTCCTTGCCGGGATGGGGCTTGTTCTCCAGGAACTCCGTCACCTCCGCCACGTCACCATTGAGGATCAGCGAGCCGTTCAGCTCGACCTTGATCTTTGAGCCCTGCACGGTCACTTCCTGGAAGTTCCATTCACCGACCGGACGGAGGTAACCGCGATAGGCCGGGATCATCCCGTAGACCGAACCGTGCGTCTGGCGCGGGTCGATGGACTTGTAGCTGGAGTGCTCGGTGTCGAGGATCTGCAGCTCGGTCATCCCTTCAAAGGCCGCATTTCCCTTGCCGGGATAGCGAATTGCGAGTCCGTTGTTGCCCGCAGCTGGCAGCTTGAACTCCACACGAGCGACGAAGTCGGCATACTCGTCTTTGGTATGCAGCACGCCACCCGTGCCCGGCTTGCAACGGATCGCTCCGTCGACCACTTCGTAGTTATTGACCTCGCCAGCCCAGCCCGACAGATCCTTGCCATTACACAGGCTGGTGTAACCTTGATTGTGGTGGGAACGCAGGATCTCGTTGGCTTCGACCGGGCCGATCTCACGCACCTTGATGTTCTTCCAGCGGATCTCTCCGCCGTGGGTCTGCAGCTGAATCGGGCCGCGGGCGACCAGCGGGGCCTTGCGATCCCAGTAGTTCTCCATGATGGCGTGATCGACGATGTGCTTGCCGTTCAGCCAGACACTGGTGCGGGTTCCGACCTGCTGAATCTTGAACTCGTTCCACTCGCCAAAGGGACGGTCGGCGATCTCGGTGGGATCCTTGCCGGGAGCCCCGGGGGAGTTGTTCCACAACCCGCCCGAGCCCTTGTCCTGGCCGGGAGAGGGGTTCTCTTTCTTGTGGTTCCAGATCTGGACCTGAGGATTCGACTTCAGGTAGATGCCGCTGTCAGCCACCGGGATCGTCTTGTAGTCAATGACCAGTTCGTAGTCGGAGTAGAGCCGGTCGGTGGTCAGGTAAACCCCCTCGCCGTCGTTGATCAGCTCGCCGTCCTTCGCCGACCAGTGCTTGAGGGCGTCGGCCTGCCACTCCGCCATCTTCGCAGCCCGCTCCGCTTCCGGCATCTCAGCCAGCTTGCGGGGGTCCATCGTGTATTCACCGTGCCAACCTGTCAGGTCATAGCCGTTGAAGATCGACTGGAACTCACTCTTAGGGCACTTGTCCTCACCAAATGACACGGCAGCCATCGCGACCGTGAGACAGATTCCAATCCAACTCGTTCGTTTCAAAGTTCTCTCCTCCAGCAGCTGAGTTCATGTCGCAACCTGACACCATGCGAGGAAACGCGGGGTGTCGTCGCATCAACGTAAGTCGTTCTGTTTGAATCGTACCGCGAGGAACAAAGTGCCGGTAGCGTCAGCGGACTGGTCGGTTGCTGATTGACCGAGTTGAGATGGCTGAGCGAATCGGTGAGTTGGCCACTCAGAGAATGGTCCACAGATTTCGCAGATTTCACGGATTAAGAGTTAGTGAGAAACGTGACATGAAATCCCATCCCTGGCCTCCATTCTTTCTCAGTCGAAACTGGCCGAAGCGCACTTCTGCGCTACGCATCACATTGCTGCTTAATCTGTGTCATCCTCTGAATCTGTGGACCATTTCATTCCGACATGCTGGAAGCGGGTCGACACGCGATAGCAGTCGGACGAGCAATAGCTCCGGGCGCTGACGCTTCCGGCTCGATCGTGTAGGATCCGTGCTCGCAACATTTATCACGCCACACAGGTTTCTCCGCCATGAAGATCGCCGCTGTTCAGATGGACTTCCAGCTCAAAGACAACGCCGGAAACGTGGAGCGTATGATCGGCAAGCTGAAGACTGCCGTCGGTGAGGGCGCCCGGCTGGTGATCTTCCCGGAGTGTGCGGTGCCGGGCTATTGCTTTGACTCTTTGGCTGAAGCCCTGCCCTACGGCGAGTCGATAGACGGGCCTTCGGTGGCTGCCATGACAGCGGCGTGCAAAGAGCTGAACTGTTACACGATTTTCGGAATGCTGGAGCGGGTGGGCGAGCAGGTCGTCAACGTCGCCGTGCTGACTGGGCCAAAGGGCGTGATCGGCGTCTACCGCAAAACCCACCTCCCGTATCTCGGCGTCGATATGTTCACGACGCCGGGGTCGGAGCCGTACGCCCTGCACGAGATCGAAGGGCTCAAGATCGGCATGCTCATCTGTTACGACGCCGCTTTCCCTGAGGCGACGCGGACACTGGCCCTGCTCGGAGCCGACCTGATTGCCCTGCCGACCAACTGGCCACCCGGGGCGGAGATCATGTCGAGCTGCTCGATCCCCTGCCGGGCGATGGAGAACCAGGTGTACTTCGCAGCTGTCAACCGCGTGGGCGAGGAGCGAGGCTTCCCGTTCATTGGCGAGAGCAGCATCTGCGCTCCGAACGGAAAATTCATTTCGCGAGCTCAGGGTACAGATGAGGCGATTCTGTACGCCGATGTCGACCCGATGATTGCACGTCAGAAGCGAATCGTTCGTGTGCCTCATAAGCACGTCATCGACCGGCTGGGCGACCGGCGACCGGAGCTCTACGGCGTTCTGACCCAGCCACACAACCACCCGACGCCACGGGAAGATTACAACCGGAAATAGATCCCGGAATCTCTCACGACGATTTTGAGTCAGAATCGCCTCAGCGCATGCAGCTGCGAAGCAGCGACAGGTGAGCGGAGTAAACGCGTTCAACTTGGTAGTTGTTCCGGCTAGCAATCAATGTTTCGATCTATCGCCTCTTCGAGGCGATCACTTCCGGAAGAGGTTCCTCTGTTGCCGGTCGGTGGTTTGGCGCCTACCATGTAGCAATGGCTACATTCATGAAGTTGCATTCGTCGGTCCTGTATGCGGGCGCGGTTTGTCTGCTGCTGATCGGATGCTCCCCTGCTCCGTCGACTTCCCCGTCTGGTCAACCTGCGGGAACCGACAAGCGACTGCAGGTTGTGTGTACGGTCAGCATGGTGACTGACATCGTTCAGCAGATCGCGGGCGAACATGCTGAGGTCAGCGGCCTGCTGAACGAGGGGGTTGACCCGCACGTTTATGTCCCGACGACCAGTGATACCAGCCGGGCGATGAAAGCCGATCTCGTCTTTTATTGCGGACTGCATCTCGAAGGAAAAATGGTCGATGGGTACGAATCCCAGCGAAAGAAAGGGAAGCCATACTTCGCCGTCACTGACGGGATCCCCCACGACAAGATTTTGACCTCGGACCTGGTCGCGACGGCTCATGACCCGCATGTCTGGGGGGATGTCCAGCTGTGGATGAGCTGCGCCAGCGAAGTGGAGAAAAGGCTGTCGGAAGTCGATCCGGCTCACGCTGCGGACTACGCCGCCAATTCCGCTCGATTGCTCGAAGAACTGAAGCAACTCGACTCTTACATTCGCGAGGTCATCGCGTCGATTCCCGAACCGCAGCGGACGCTGGTCACTGCTCACGACGCCTTCGGGTATTTCTCGCGAGCCTATAGCATTCGCGTGAAAGCTGTGCAGGGGATCTCGACCGACTCAGAAGCCGGGATGAAGGACGTGAATAGCCTCGTTACGTTCCTCGTCGAAAACAAGATCCCGACCGTCTTCGTGGAGGCCAGCGTCAACGAGAAGGACCTGCGGGCAGTGATCGAAGGAGCCCAGCAGCAGGGCTCGAACGTGCAGATTGGCGGCACGCTTTATTCCGACTCGATGGGCCCCAAGGGGACGTACGAGGGGACCTACATCGGCATGCAGGACCACAACGCGACGCTGATCGCGAGGTCATTGGGTGGCCAAGCCCCCGAACGCGGCTGGAAGGGGAAGCTCAAGGCTCCTGTCCGGTAGTTACTACGCCAGAATGTCGTGAATCGGTTCGACCTCTTCGACGCCGACGAGTTTCTGGTTCAGGCCTCCGAAGAAGTAGTTGAGGCCGTTCGGGTCGAGCCCCATCTGGTGCAGGATCGTGGAATGGAGGTGTTTGACCTCCAGACGTTTTTCCACCGCCTTACTCCCCAGTTCATCGGTCGTGCCGTAACTGGTGCCGCCCTTGATGCCGCCTCCGGCCAGCCAGGTCGTAAAGCCGAAGCAGTTGTGATCGCGGCCGGTTCCCTTCTCGTATTCAGCGGTCGGCTGTCGCCCGAACTCGCCACTCCAGATGATCAACGTTTTACTGAGCAGGCCCCGCTGCTTGAGGTCAGCCAATAGCCCCGCTATCGGCAGGTCAGTCTCTCCCGCATGCAGGTTGTGGTTGAAGGCCAGATCCGAATGGGCATCCCAGTTATCGTCGTTGTGGGCACCTCCGGAATAGATCTGCACGAACCGCACGCCGCGCTCGACCAGCCGCCGGGCCAGCAACAGCTGTCGCCCAAATGCGGCGGTCTTGGGGCTATCGAGCCCATAGAGCTTCTGTGTGGCCTCTGTTTCCTGTGACAGGTCGACCGCTTCGGGAGCATGGGCCTGCATCTTGTACGCGAGTTCGTAGCTCGCGATGCGTGCGGAGAGGTTCGAGTTGTCGGCACGGGCCATCTCGTGCTCGATATTCGACTCACGCAGAGTGTCGAGCAGTCGTCGCTGGGCGGCGGTCGTCAGGCCCGCTTGCGGTGCGAGATCGAGAATCGGGTTTCCCTGAGATCGCATCACGGTCGCCTGATACGTTGCAGGCATGTAGCCGCTGCTCCAGTTCTTGGGACCGCTGATGGGTCCCCCACGGGGATCGAGCATCAGACAGAAGCCGGGCAGATTCTCGTTCACCGTCCCGAGTCCGTAATTGAGCCAAGAACCGAGGCATGGGCTCCCGCTGAGAATCTTGCCGGAGTTCATCATGAGCATCGCCGAGCCGTGAATCGGGCTATCGGCGGTCATGGAGTGCAGAAACGCGATATCATCGACATTCTGGCCAAGGTTCGGAAAGAGATCGCTCACCCATTTTCCGCATTCGCCGTACTGCTTGAACTTCCAGCGAGGCTCGACAATCCGTCCCTCGTTCTTCCGCCCGCCGCGCCCAAAGGTCTTCACAGCCACGGTTTGATTGTCGCGTCCGACCATGTCGGGCTTGTAATCGAACGTATCGATATGACTCGGACCGCCGTACATATAAAGAAAAATACAGGCGGTGGCGTCCGGGTCGTGGTGCGGCGGCTTGGGAGCCAGCGGGTTCGTGTACCCAGCAACCGCAGGCTCAGCGGCACTGGCTTCCTGCCCCAGTAGAGAGGCGGCCGCAATCGCCGAAAATCCACAGCCTGACTCCCAGAGCATTTCACGCCGGGTCCGACCACAGAAATTTCTGGCTGACATCGCTGCTCCTCCGAGTGATTCGCGTGCGTCAAGGACCTGCCTCGCGTGCGAAAACGTCAGGCCCACAACACCTTCAGGCTATCTCTCCCCCGCATTCCTCGCAAGTACAGGAGGAGATGTGGCTGTGTCCCTTCTCAGGCTGGTCAGCCAGTAAACCGCCCCTTGGAATTTCGCGACTTCCTCCCACATCGCCACAACTCCTGAATCGAGTCAAATCACGAAGCGGGAGGGCTGGGAAAAGTTCCCTGTTCACATTCGAGAAAAGTTCCGTGACCAGGCCTGCCCTCGGGTGGCATGATTGACGGCAAATGGCTGGAGCGGTAGGGTTTGGGAACATTTGCAGGACGCAAATGAGCTCCCACTTGCCCCTCTTCTGTAGAATTGCCCGGATGTACAGCTGGTGCGGAAAACTTGTCAGTCGGTGGCCGCTCGGGACCATTTTGGCTTGGATGATCTTATTGGCCGTCGTGGTCAAGACAGCTCCTCCATTGGCCGATGTTGCGACGGACGGCGAATTCGACTTTCTGCCGTTTGACAGCGACAGCCTCGTGGCTGAGCGGCTGTTTCGCGAGGCATTCCCGGCCTGGGAGCCCAAAGAGCAGGTCCCTGTTCCGGGGGCAGAAGGGGCTGATCCAAATCATCCGGAATTAGACTCCGCTCAGGATGAGCAACCCGCTCAGATGGACCCCCTGGGCAGCAGCATCGTCATCGTCCTCCAGCGCGAGGACGAGAGGGCGGGCCTCTCCCCCAAGGACGAAGAGTTCGTCACCAAGTATCTGGAACCCGGGCTCCGGGAAATCCAGCTGCGAACCGGATTTGGCAAAGAGCCGTTACCACTTTCAGAGTCTCCCGAACAGATCCCGTCCAAAGATCAGATCATCCGCGGCATCTGGACCTTTAATGATGCCCGGATCGGTCCCTTGCTACGCAGCAAGAACGACTGTTCGATGCTTGTGCTGGTCGAACTGACGACGGAGTTTCTGGATCGTCGAAACAAGCTGGTGCTCGACCGTATCGAGACGCTACTGAAGTCCAAAGAGGTGCAGACCGCACTGCCGATCGGACTGGAAGTCAACCTGAGCGGGGCAGCGACCGTCGGTCGCGACATGCTTGAGGCTGAGGCTCAGAGTGCTGCACAGACCGACCACTACACCAAGGTGCTGGTCATCGTCCTGTTGCTGGCCATTTACAGGGCTCCGCTAATGGTCCTGTTGCCGTTGGTGACGGTGGGAGTCGCTGTCCATCTGTCTTTGCGTCTGCTGCGGATCATGGCAGGCTATGGGATTGTGGGGATCTTTTCGGGCCTGGACATTTACGTCACTGTTGTCGTTTATGGCGCGGGAGTCGATTTCTGCCTGTTCCTGATCGCACGATACAAAGAAGAACTCGACCACGGAGCCTCGTTTCGAGATGCCACGATTTCAGCGGTTATGAACGTCGGTTCTGCTCTGGCGACAAGTGCGGGAACGAGCATTGTTGGTATCGGAATGCTGACGTTGACGGAATTCGGCAAGTTCCGAGAGGCGGGAGTCGCGATCTCGTTTGGTCTGTTTATCGCACTCATCTGCTCTCTGACGCTGACGCCAGCCATGATGTTCCTGTTCGGACGCTGGACGTTCTGGCCCGATGTGCGGCAGGAACGGATCTCGGCATCGCCAGGTTTCATGCCCACTCGTTCGTTCTGGCATGAACTCCAGGAGCAGAAGATGCTGGAGAAGGCCTGGCATTGGATCGCTGACCTGATCTCACGCCGTCCGGGCTGGGTGTTCACGGTGACGGTTCTGATCTTGACTCCGCTGGCTATCTACGGAGGCTACAAGAAGGATCAGTTGAGCTACGGACTTCTCAGCGACCTGGGACCGGAAGTCACGAGTGTCCGCGGAGCGAAGGCTGTCCAGAAGCACTTCCCTGCAGGAGCTGCGGGAGTCGCGACATTCCTGATTCGCCACGATGACCTCGACCTCACGAAGATCCGTGAAGGCGAGAAGTTGTCGAAGGCCATCACGGAAGACCTGATGGAACAGTCGAAGGAGCTGGGGATTGCAGATGTTCGTTCGCAGTCTTCACCACATGGGGCATCCAAGTTGAAACTGGAAGGCGGCGCAAAGGCCTTCAGAGGAGTAGTCGCGCGGACGCTGGCACAGAAGGCCTATTGCTGCCTGGAAGGGAACCTTGCTGGCAAACTAATGCGGATCGACATCGTGTTCGACACTGATCCGTTCGCCCGCGATGCCATAAAACGGATCGAACAGGCGAAGGCTGCTATTCAGCAATCGCTGCATCAGTATTCACTCCCCGAGCCCGTTGATCCGGATGATGCAGAGGATGGCGATGCTCCGGCAGCTGAGGCTCCGGCCCCCGAAGAAAAGAAGATCGACCTGAGTGAGAAGGCTCAGGTGCTGGCTCTCGGTTCCACAGCCAGTATTCGCGACCTCAAACTCTCCACCGACCGGGATCAGATTCGTATCAATATCTACGTGTCGGTCGCCGTGTTTTTGGTGCTGATGCTCCTGCTGCGACAGCCGCTGTTGTGTGCCTACCTGATTATCACCGTGATCTTCAGTTATCTGGTGACCCTCGGAGCTGCGTTCGTCCTGTTCCGCCTCACCACCGGCCCGGAATTCGTGGGGCTCGACTGGAAGGTTCCCATTTTCCTGTTCACGCTGCTGCTGGCACTGGGTGAGGACTACAACGTGCTCTTCATGTCCCGCGTGACAGAAGAACAACCCAAACATGGTGCCCTGCCCGGGATTCTGGTCGCCCTGACCAAGACCGGGGGCATCATCTCCAGCTGCGGAATCATTATGGCGGGAACGTTTACCTCGCTGATGACAGGTTCCTTGGCGGGGATGGTGCAGTTGGGATTTGCCCTCGCCTTTGGCGTGACGATCGACACGTTTATCGTTCGACCGATCCTCGTGCCGGCTTACCTGATTCTGTTAAACAACGGAACATTCGGCAGCATGAGCAAGTTCCTCGGAGCCTACCAGCCGAAGGCCACCGACCCGGCGGTCATCGCTCAGTCGGCAGTGATCGTTAAGAAGTAGGGCCCACGGGCGATCCCGGGAAGTCGGCGGGACCACTCGCTGAGGCGTGCGTCCCGACCTGACAGGCTGGGATGAGATTCAGCCCAGGCAGCCCACTGACTTTTTGCAGAGAGCTGCGTCAGCGACGTTCTCCAACGATGGATGACTTCACTCATCCCCACGGGCGCTGTGGACGGCAAGACTACTGCCCGGCGACATCCTGTTTCGCATCACGCTTGATGCGGATGAGGACGGGAGCGGTGGCCTGACCGCCTTCGACATCGGTCTTGAGGTGGAACAGTCGTTCCTGTTCGGGCACCCATGACGTGGCGGAGATGAAGAAGTTGCGTTCGGTCTGCTTCTCCAGAATCAGCAATCCATTGAGGCCGATGTTCCCTACGATTAACCCGTGAGGCAGATTCCGTCCCGAGGTTTCATTGCCGAAGGGGACGTTGCCCTCGTAGCCGTTTCGCTGGGCGAGAACCTTGAGCATGATTGTCTGCCCCGGTTCGATCTCGACCTGCAACGGGCGGCCATCGCCCGGATCAGTGACCTTCGCTCCGCCCTCAGCCTCCACGATCTTGATCGTCAGCTTGGGGGCATCCCCCCGCTTGAGCTCACCGAATTCACCAGCTTCGTGGGTGACATCCTGGCCGTTGATGACAGCTGAGGCGGTGAGCCTGGCCGTTTTGGAATTCTCGGGCGTGAGTGCCGGTGCGTCGGCAGCTGCCATGATCACGCCAAAAGCGGAATTCTGACCCGCCTGGATTGTGATCGGGCTGGTCGAGGTGAACCCCGGAGGCAGACCAGTGATATCGATTCGAATCGGACCTTCATAGTCGTCCTGACGTTTCGCGACGACCTTGAATTCCTTGGCACTCCCCGCATTGACTGTCAAATCTCGATTCTGCAGAGTCACCTGGAAGTCGGGTTTCTGTGGCCGGACCGTCAGCTGATACGTGTGCTTGTCACTCTCGAAGCCACGTACATCACGAATCCGAACGAGGTATTCGCCATCCTTCGGAGCCGTAAACGTCAGCTTGGAGTCGGCTCCCCGTTCGCGGTGCGACTCGTCATCATTCTGGTAATAGAGTTTGAAGACCGGCAGTCCGTTGGGCGTGATTTCGCTGCCTGGGGCGAACGGTTCCACGATGTAGCAGGCCTCGCTCAAAGCATGTGACACAGGCGTCGTGTCAAAGTAGCCGTAACGCGAACCCTCGCCGGGGTAGACCAGGTAACCAGAATCAGGGCCCCGCGGCGCAAGCCACAGCTTGACGACCTCTCCATTCGAGTAGAGATACTCGTTCAGTTCCATCTCTTCCCAATTGAAGACCCGGAAATCGCCAACTTCATTTCCGTTCTTGCCACGGAACGTAAAGTACGAATCGCGAACTGCCTGCAGCAGCACTCGCTCGATCGGATTCCCCTCCAGATCCACCACTTCGACAATCGAGTCGAGCGGCGATTTTGACTGAGCAGCATCCACCTCAATGACCCACGCCTCACCGGCTTTGGCCGCGAACTTATAAACATCGCGGTCTGGCTGGCCGTTTGGCTTGCCCTGAATCACCCCTTTGATCTTTGCAGGCAGCGTGATCGACATCGCCTCAGCGGGTGAGTTGTTCGGCTCCGTCTCCGCCATTTCGTGCAGTGGAGTCGCTGGCTGGGGTGCAGCCACCGGTACAGCAGCCGTCCCCGTGGGCGCAGATGGCGATGACGGAGGAACGGTAGCCAGGATCTCCACCGAGCCATCCACCCGGCCCACCACAAAGCTCTTCCCATCGGGGGCGAATGCGAGCGCCTGGACCAGATCGGGTTGCTGGCCGTACTCCTTGATCTCCAGGATGCTCTTGGCATCCCACAGCTTGACCGAGCGGTCTTCCGCAGCGGTAATGAGATACCGTCCGTCGGGGCTGAATCGCATCTGGGTCACGGGAGCTTCGTGGGCGTAGCGGGCAATCAGCTGGGGATTGATGACCGGAGATTCCTTGGACAGGAACTTCCAGACGCGAATCCGATTGTCAGCACCGACCGAGGTCAACAGATCGCCAGCCGGATTAAAACTGACCGAGTAGACTTCCTTGAGCGGCTGGCCCAGGGTATCGAGACGTTCGCCCGTCGCGACCTGCCAGACCTTGCAGGTATCGTCGGCGCTGCCGCTGATCAGAGCGGTCCCATCGGGACTGAAGGCGATGTCATAAATCGCCCCCGTATGGCCGTCAAAAGAACGCACCTGCTCACCCGTGGCGGCATTCCAGAGAATGATCTTGCGGTCGTAGCTGCAGGTGGCCAGGAACTCGCCATTGGGCGACAACTCGGCATCGTAGAGGACATCGCGGTGACTCCGAATTTCGCGGATCGGCTTGCCGGTCGAGAGGTCCCAGAGAATTGCCTGTCCATACAGGCCGGGGATACCCGAAGCGGTGACCAGTCGATTGCCGGGAGCAAAGTGCAAGGCGGTGACCTTGCCAGCGACTCCATCCAGGGTCGCCAGGGGCTGGAGCGTCTCTGCAGAAAGGATCGCTACCCGGCCGAAACGGGCCTCAGCAATCATTTTCCCATCCGCGGACCAGTCGAGTGCAGTGACCGGATCGGCCAGCCCGGCCTTCGGAGTAATCGCGGGGACTTTCAGCTGAGTACGGTCAGGTTCCTGCCCACTGGGTCCTTTCGCTCCGGCCTCGACCCACGCCCTGAGGATGGCGACCTCGTCGGCCGTCGGCTGCGGCTTGTCGTCCGGTGGCATCTTTGGCTCGGCAGTTCCGGTCACCAGTCGGATCATCCGGCTCGAGCCGGGATCACCCGCTAGGACAGCTGCCCCATGCTCACCGCCCTTCTGCAATTCGTCGAAGGACTCGACGGAGAACTCGCCCTCACGCTCGTCGCCATTGTGGCATCCAGCACAGTATTTCTGCAGGATCGGAGCGACAGCCTGCTGATAATCGGGAGCCTTGTCAGCTGCTGAGAGAGACGAGGCCAATACGCACAAAACGCCTACCAAACCGATTCGCCACGTCATCGAGATTCTCCGCATTCAGAATTGGCAGTCCACATGCCCACCAACGCATCGACTGCCATGGATGATAGCAAGACAAGCTGTCGCCGAGGAATCGTGCGTGGGGGATAGCAGCTGCAAAGACGAAATGGGTTTGGCATGAGACTTGTCCACAAATGACACTGTTCGAAGCACATGAGGGCGAGTCACAGATTTGAGTAGTCCCTCGTGACACACGAATCCAAGAGGCCACTTCAGCAGTGGTTCTTCTTGCCTTCGGCTTTTCGTCTTAGCGATTCCGTAATGGAGCCGCCCTCGCACTGGCTCACGTTGCTGACTTGCACACAGGCGGGTCATCCCACGAGGATGAAGGTAACGCTCGTCGCCTTTTATCCCTTCTCGCAGTCGAGTCACACACGATGTCTGATATCCAGCTTGGTCGGCGGTCTTTGTTCCAGGCCGCTTCTTTACTCGTCGCAGGGGGCTGGGCCACCAGAGCGACGGCTGACGAAAAGTTGAGCCAGACCGGATCGCCTCGCGACAAGATCGCCAGCGTGAAGACGTTCCTGCTGCGACACACGCTCAAGAAGCCATTCGGGGTTTCGGTGTCGGTCCC
>CANJZR010000007.1 GCA_947479075.1 Planctomycetaceae bacterium | reverse complement strand
GGTCCGATTCCAGTTGCCGAAATCGCTTCTCGCGCTGATTCCAGCGGGGGCAGCCAGTTCCGCCATCGGTGTCACGATCGATGGCCAGACGATGAAATCTCAGATCCACGACAGTGCTATTGAAACACAATTGAACGAGCCGCGACTGGGAGAGATTCTGGTCACGCTGGAGTATTCGCTCCCCGTCTCGACCGGCTCGCCCAATTCGACGGTGGTCCCGGTGTTGATGTCGCTCGACACCAAGTATTCGTCCATCCGTGTCCGCATCCCCGAGGGAGAAACACTTCGAGTTCCCCCCACAGCGGAAGGCTGGCAACCAGTACCCACTTCGCCTGACGCGACCGTCTGGGTCACCTCGTCAGCGAACCAGGTTCCGGTCATTCTTGATGCCGACCAGACCACCTCACCGCGATTCAGTGTCGATCGTGCTTACTACCGCACTCGGTTTGACAGTGCCGGACGGGTGGAGGGAGTTTGCGAACTTCACTGGTCGGGCGATGTCCGAGGCCTGCCGATTACATTGCCTCCCGAGAGCAAATATCTGGGGGCGATGTATAACGGAAAAAGCCTCGACGAGCCTCCCGGACAGGTGTTCATCGACCCGAAGAATCCCGCACAAATCCAGTTCCGCTTGCCCGCTTCCCAGGACGGCTCGCGACTGGCAGTCGCCTATCTTTCCACGAAACCTGCCACGTTTTCACATCGAGATCTGCGCACCGTTCCACTTCCGATCCTGCCCAAGGATGTCTCGGTTGTGCACTCGACCTGGGAACTGGAACTTCCTGCTGGCCGCCACCTCTTCATGAGCCCGTCAGCACTCACCTCGGAGAACCAGTGGCGCCGCAGCGGGGCCTTCTGGTCGCGGTCTCCAACGGCAAGCTATGTCACCGATCGCGAATCAGCCACTACGGAAACGCGACTGCTCCTGAACCGGTTAAAGACATCACTGCCGGACGCGAGCCAGGTGTACGCCTTCAGCAGTATTGGCCCCATCGAGTCACCGCGATTCCAGTCGATGACGCGGTCGCTGGTCGTGCTGGTGGGGGCAGGAATGACATTGGCACTCGGCTTTCTGTTCTGGAGTCTCCCCATCGCTCGCAACATGCTGGCCATGCTGCTGCTCGCCTTCGGGGTCAGCATTCTGAGCCTCTGGTTCCTCGAGCCGATCCAGCTGTTGTTGCAGCCGGCCTTGCTCGGAGCGGTCCTGGCTCTGCTGGCCACGCTGATTGATGTGAAGTCGCGACGACCGGGATTGGTGACATACCCATCGACTGTCATGCCCTTCCCGACCTCAATTCCCGGCTCACAGACGTCCGGACAGCCTGGATCGTCCCAATCGACGGGTTCTCCACTTAACGATCAGGCCGCCTCCGGGCGAGGCAGTTCGGTCGCGCGACAGCGATCGCATCCCATGACCCCGACTGCCATTTATCAGCCGGGACACTCCGAGGTGGGAAGCCCTCCATGACCAACCCGCGCTCGCACACACTCGGGCGAACGCGTTGGCTTAGCTTGCTCGTGGGGTTCGCCGGACTCTTCCTTCTCACTTCGGGCCTGAACGCAGCTGAACCCACGGTTCGCCTCAAAAAGATCGACGCTCCCGCCCAGTGGAATGCCCCGGAAAACGCCGACCGATGGATTCGTGCCTCGGAAGCGGACTGGCAACGGTTTAAACATTCGATCACCAGCCCTGGTGACAAGTCCCCGGCCCCTGCTCCGGTGATCGTCGATGCGGTCTATCGAGCCACCTTTGACGGAAAGGCTCTCTCCAAAGGGACGCTCGGGTGGAAGATCGATCGCATTGGCTCCGCCCCCGGGTTCGTCTCATTGGGGCAAAGCTCTCTGGCGGTTTCTCAGCTCAACTGGGGAACTCGCGAGGCTGTGCACGGCGTCTCTTCGTTGGGCGAATGGATGTTGTGGAGTGAGTCCGACGAAGACCAGCTCAGCGGACACTGGTCGCATCGCGGGGAGAGCAAGCTCGAAACCGTCGTCTTTCAAATGACATTACCGCGAGCTCTGTCTTCGCATCTGGAACTTGAGGTCCCTGAAGGCTGGGAGGCTCACGTCCAGGGAACGATCGGCCCGGAGACTCCTGGTGAGTTCTCGGCCGACAACAAGGTCTGGACGTTTGAGCTGGGACGGCAGCAGAAATTCCAGCTGACCCTGTCCAGACCCGCCTCCAATGTCTCGCCTCGAATTCTGCTGAAGGAAAACACGGTCTATGGTCTGAACAACACCGATGACCTGATCCGGTTGCAGACCGAACTCGAATGCACTGTCGCGGGAGCGAAAGATGCCGAACTCGTGCTGGAAGTCCCCAAACCTCTTCGCGTGCTCAACGTCCTGCTGGGGAACGAACTCCCCCTGACGTTCGTGCGTGAGCTCGGAGGGGAAGAAGACCGCGTGAAGATCTCCCTGCGGTCGCTCACTCCCGGGGAGCGGATCACACTGCGGATTCTGGGTGAGGCGACGCGCCGCTCCGATCGCCCGTTCAGTTTGCCCCGTCTGCGCCCGGTCAATGCCTTGTATCAGGAGGGGAGCATCCGCCTGGCTGTCTTCCGCCCGCTCGAAGTGCGGTCCGTAGAGACAGCAGGATTGCGACAAACCCAGCTGACCGAGGAGGAAGGCCAGGAGATCCGAGCCTACGAAGTTCTCTCCAACGCCTGCAGCCTGTCGTTGCAGGTGGGCGAACCGACGGCGCTACTTCAGGGCGAGATTCTCTTCATCGCCGATGTTCGCGGAGAATCCCCGACCAGCCGGGTCCGCATGCGACTGTCGACGCGAGAAGGGGAACTCTTCTCTCCACGCATGCAGATCCCCGAGGGGTGGGATCTCATCTCGGTCGACATGGCAGAGACCTCGGATATCGTGCCCACCGCCTGGCAGGTCACACAAAGCCCGACCGGCGACAATCAGCTCGATATTGAGCTGCGACAACCCATTCGCCCGGATCGTGACTGCACGCTGCTCCTGGAATTCAAATCGGTGGCACTCAAGCCTGGTGCGGTACGCCGTCTGCCGATTCCGCGACTGATTGATCCGCAGAACTGTTTCGTTCGCGGAGTGGTCTGGGACAACGCCCCCTGGGAACTCGACGAGTCCTCGACCGGCTCTGTGGAGCTCGACGGATCAGCTGCCGATGAAGATCTGATTCAGGCGGTGAAATGGACACGCACTGAAGACTCACGAGCAATCCCAACCGGCGTCCGGATCACGGGCTACAACTCACAAGTCAAAACCCTGTTTCGTGCCGAAGGGACAACCCCATCGGGCCCGATGAATCAGCGAAACGGAAGCGAAGCGGTTGCCGGGCCATCTCTGCTCTGCGCCAATCTGGAGCTGGAAACTCGGACATCGCGAGTGGGTCAGTCTCATCCCCACCGGGCGGTGTTTCAGTTCACGCGCCCCACGACACCAGGAGAGTTTCGACTCACACTTCCTCCCGAGGGTGAACTCGCCCGCATCATCGCCGATGAGCGTGAGATCTCATTCGTTCGACGCAGTGCTGAGATCATACTCGACCCGGCCAGCAAACCATTTTCGGAACTGGTTCTAGAGTATCGAACAACCGCCTCACCCGGCTGGATTGTGTCACGGGACGAGGTCGTCTTTCCTCAGCTCAGCTGTTTCGTCACGGAATTCGCCTGGCATCTGGTCCTCGACCCAGAGCGGATGCTCTATCGGTTGCCATTCACAGCTGCCGTCAGTCCGCGCGAGCTGCCGCAGACCTGGGAACGACTGCTGGGACCGCTGGCCCGACATGCGGGAGAAACTCTGTTCAACCCGTTTTCGCCAAAGGACTGGAAAGCGCTGATCAACGGGACGATTCGGGAGGGATCGAAGACTTCCCTTCAGGATGCCTGGTTCGTCGCATCCCACACCCCCGAACGAATCACGATGAAGACATGGAAACTCGACGTTTCTCATGGCCTGGCCTGGTGTTCGTTTCTCGGCTTCGTCGCAGTTGGCATCGCCCTGCGTCGCGCCCGACGTTCCTGGTTTCGTCGTAGCTGGATTTATCTGGGCGGGCTGTGGCTGGTTCTCGCCGTCTTTGTCGCGGACCCCTACGCCCCCATCGCGGGAGGCGCGTTTCTCGGTACCATTCTGGCCATCATCGTTCCACGTCGCCTGGCGATCGGCAGTGAACTGTTGGTCGAACCGCAGACGCGCCCGCCTTCGAAATACGGATCGACAGCCATCATCACCGGATGCCTGCTCGTTCTGGGAGCGAACCTGTGGAGCCCGACCGGGCATGGTCAGGAAGGGAATGCGAGCCCCGATCTGTCCTACTTTGAAGTCGAGGAACAAGGCCAGACCTTCGTCGTGTTTGATTCGGCGTTCCGGACTTATTGGTCTGCGTGGCGAGAACAGGAATCGGGGCCTTCGTGGCTGTTGAAGTCGAGTCGCTACGAAGTTCAATCCGATGCGGCCGGGCCTCCTCGCATCACAGCTGAGTATCAAGTGACGGTCTTTGGCGATGTCGTGCCAACTTTGTTGAAGCTTCCACTCAGTGGAGTCTCCCTCGACCAGGTCGAGGGATTGATCGATGGTCAGGCAGTGAGACTGATCCCCGCTGCTGATCGGCTGGGGTTCCTGTTGCCGCTGAGCAATGACAAAAGCGGCAAGCTCCCCGCGCCTCCGCCAGCTGCAACAACGACGACAGGTCCACGACCAGTGACGAACCGTACGATTGTCCTCAAGTTCCGCCCGCTGCCGGAAGCGCTCAACGACGATCAGAGCCATTTCTCTGCCACGATTCCCCCACTGCCCGAATCGACTGTTGTGTTCACTTCGACACGCTGGCGACTCGACCGTGACGCAACCGATGTCCCCGCGGGAGGGGCCTCCAACACGCCTCGTACAATCGAACTGGGTCCAGCGAGCCAGTTGAATTTGCTGACCGGCCCACCGGCTTTGTTTCCGCAGGACAACCTGTCGGATGTTCAACTGCGGACGCTGATTGAATGCGGACCACTGGGAGCCCGGCTGCAGATCGCGGCTCTGCCGACGATGACCGATTCGCTTTCTCCCGCAGAGGTCATCCTTGTCCTTCCCCCCGGTATCTTCATCCAGTCTTTGTCGGGACCTTCGCTCGACCAGTCGAAAGTCAATTACACCGCCAAGGACACCCGAGTCACACTGCGATTAAGACCTTCACGATTCGAGGAATCTCTCCCCGTCGTGATCAGCGCGTTCCTGCCAGTTCAGGCGGAGGGATTTCAGTTTTCGCCGCCTCGCTGGAAGCCAAGCCGGACCGATCAGTCAACCGCGCCGCAGACGGACGACGCCCCCGATTCCCGTCCAGACAAGTGCTTCGTGGGAGTCGTGGCCAAACCTGGATTTCGGATCATCGATACGACCAACCGGCTCACCATCGTTCCCGTTTCGCCCCAGGCCTTCTCCGATTCGCTGTTCACGAACCTGGAATGGCAGACCCCGGACCTGGCATGGTCGTGCCGGGATGCGAACGGACCCTCCTGGACGATCGACCCAATTCCCAGCACCGGTCGAGGATCGCTGGTCCAGACCATTACCTTGAAGGTCCCCCAATCTGACTGGCGACTGGAGGCAGCGGTCACGACAGCTCAAGGGGTTCCCTTCGAGCACGTGTTCAAGATTGACCGCCGGATCGACATCCACCGCGCCTCTGTTCAACAGGACGGAGCGGATCGCCTCCTGCACTGGACACGGATTGGCGACGAATTGCGACTCAGCATTCGTGATGGCCAGCCGGGTACTCAAACCATCGGGATCGATGGATCGATCGCCCAGGGCGGGGGACCATGGGAACCACCGGTCTGCGACTATCTGTCGGGGCAGACCGTCGAATCTTCGGTCATCGTTCGTAACTCTTCACGCGTGACCTCGACACTCCGTTGGGCAGACTCGACCACTCGCCTGCGTCCGAATCTCGAACAGTCCGACGAAGAGGTCCGTTACCGTCCCGGAACACCCACAGCTCCGTTGAACATCCGCGTCGAACCTGTAGCGGAAGAACGCTCTGCGAGAATCTGGGTGGATCTTCGGCCTCAGCGAGACCGTCCCTGGCAGGTCACGCTCCGAATTCAGTTGAAAGACAACCTGCCCTTCGCGGCACCGGTGCGAATTATCTGGGACCAGCCGGGCCTCACAGACTTCCACATGACGAATTCCCATGAGATCACGTCCGGCAAGGGGCTCATCTGGCGGCCACAAACGCAGGCATCCAAACCCGCTGAACTCACCCTCTCGGCCGCCATTGACGAGAACACTATTCGCAGCCAGCCGATCCACCTGCCGCAGTTTTCGGGGATCGCCTGGTCGGACATCTGGGTCTCGTTGCCGCGTAGCACGGGCTACCGTCCCGTCCGGTCGAGTTCTGCTCTTCTTCCATCGATCCCCGCGACCTGGCCTGCGGCGTGGGCCGATAACCTGACCAACGCCCGAGAGGACCTCTATGCCTGCTCAAGCAAAGAGCTGACGATCGAAGCCACAGCCAGCGAACCCGTTGTTCGTCCCGTCCGGGCAGAAACCTTGATCTGGATGGATGGAGGTCTCAACCCCGACTCCGCCGGATGTACGGGTATCACCAAATATCTGATGATCGCCGAGCGGGAAACCACGCTGGAGATCCCCAAAGAGGTTCGCACCTTCATCCGCGCAATTGCTGTCGACGGACGTACGCAACCTGTCGAATCCCAGATCCGAGTCCCCTCCCGCACAAACGATTTGTCCCACGAAATCGTTGTCTGGTGGCAAACGGAGGGACCGCCTCCCGAGACAATGTCCCGAGACCTGATCCGCTTGCCGGGGACGTTGACATTCCCGCACTGGATTGGCGTCGTGCCTCCTCACCAGCAAGTCCTGCTCGATCTGTGGGGAAACCGTACGTCTCTCCTCAGCGAATTCTGGCTCGATCGCGCGGAGTCCATTCTCAAGGCCGCCGCGGAGTTTCAGGGAGCCCCCTGGTCTGTGGATGGCCCGCTGCTGCATCAACTGGCCGACAGCCGTGACGAACTCAGCCGGGTCGCCCAGTTCTCGAAGGAAGAAACCCGTCGAAACGAAGTCATCAACTACAAGTGGAAGGCCTTCTCGCAAATGGGGAGCAGCATTACCTCTCCACCAGTTCGCGATCCGGGCGAGACTCACTTCTCCGGACTCGACGCCATCCTGGCTCTGTGTGGGGAGTCACGCTCACTCTGGCTCAGCTCGGACAAATCCTCTTACAGCGGTCCTCGTCTGCTGGATCGCCACTGGGCCATTACGATCACAGCTGCGTTGGCATCGCTGGTCTCACTGCTATTGCTCACCTGGGTCGTCAGTCTCTTTCGTCGACTCGATGTCGCTGAGAAGTTGGCCGCTCATCCGCATTCCGCGATGGTGGTTTTGGGGCTGATCTGGTGGGTCTTCTTTTCTCCAAGTGTGCTGGGTCTCCTCATTGCTCTTTCCGGCGTCGCGATGGGTGCCCGGGAACGCATCCTGGCAGCCCGTGCCCAGGCGGCAGCAGCGGCCGCGGCCAACAGTCCTGTCTGACCTCGAACGTCAGAGTGACATCTGCTAGCGTTTCTGACGAGCGGCTGGCCTCCACAGGGCGATGCTCATTCTGGGGCCGGTTGTAGAAGGAATTGTGCTATGAGGAGTTTCACCTGGACTATCGCCTGGAGCTTGGTTGCCCTGGCATGGGGAGCCTGCCACGGCCTGTCGGCGGAACCCGTCTCCGCCACGTTAGTTTTCAAGAATGCCAGTCTGCTCGATGGATCCGGTACCCCCGCAGTGCCCGGAAGTGTGGCGATCTCCAAAGGAGTGATCGTTGCTGTCGGAGAGTTTGAAGTCAGCGGGACTCCCTGGGTGATTGACTGCAAGGGCCTCATTGTCTGCCCTGGATTCATCGATCTGCATAACCATAGCGACCGCCCGATCATCGAAGCCCAGACTCGCGGGGCGGTGAATTACCTGACCCAAGGCTGCACGACCATCGTGAATGGGAACTGCGGTTCCGGTCCGGTCGACGCCGACAAGCTCTATCGTGAGATCGACGCACAGGGGGCCGGAGTCAATGTCGCGCATCTGATTCCCCAGGGTGCAGTCCGCGACGCGGTGATTGGCAACGTCAACCGTCTGCCGACCGACGACGAACTTTCACAGATGAAGAAGCTGTGTGAGAAGGCGATGCTCGATGGATGCTGGGGGATGTCGACCGGATTGATCTACGTCCCCAGCGGGTATGCCCAGACGGATGAGCTGGTCGCCCTGTCCAAGGTCGTCACGGCTCATGGCGGAATCTACGTCAGCCACATGCGGGACGAAGGCAGTGGCCTGATGAACTCGGTGAAGGAGTTACTGGAGATCGGTCGTCAGGCGAATATTCCGGTGCATGCTTCGCACTTCAAAGCCAATGGCCGAGACGCGTGGGGACTGTCGGTCGATGCGGTTCGCTTCATGGACGAGGCACGCAAGACTGGCCTGAAGGTGACCGCCGACCAGTACCCCTACAACGCGTCCAGTACCTCACTTGAAGCCACCGTCATCCCCAAGGAGATGCGAGAGGGACGTCGTAGCGATCTCATCAAACGTCTCGAAGAAGCGACACCGGACTCGGCATTGTGGAAGGCCATTTCCCATGAGATCGAATACAAAGACCACGGGAAAGAAATCCGCATCGCCCGATTCGATGCCCGCCCCGACTGGATCGGTCGCAGCCTCGCCGACGTCGCAGAGAAGGAACAGAAAGACCCTGTTGAGATCGTCGTCATCGCGACCAAGGCTGGTGGAGCTTCGGTCGTGAACTTCGGGATGAACGAGCAGGAAGTCCGTGACATCATGACCCTTGACTGGGTCGCGACGGCCAGCGACGGACGAGCCGAGGTCCCCAACGCCGACCGGCCACACCCACGTTCCTACGGGACGTTCTCACGCAAAATCGGGTTCTACTCCCTCCAGGAGAAAGTCATTCCCCTGGAACACGCAGTCCGTAGCGCGACGGGTTTGCCCGCCGACATTCTGGGGCTTTCCAATCCCAAACGATTGCGGGCCAAATCATCTTCCACAGATCAGGAGAAAGCTGCGGATCCCCTGCCGCGTGGCTACCTGAAGCCCGGATTCGCTGCGGATGTCGCGGTGTTCGACCCGCAAAAGTTCATCGATCAGGCCACCTTCGACGAACCACATCGGTACAGTGCCGGTTTGCGGTACGTTTTCGTCAACGGCATCCCCGCGGTGTATGAAGGGACTCCGACTGGGGCCCTTTCGGGTGTCGCCTTACGAAGTCGCTCCAACCCGTGAGGCCGCAGCTGGGTGTTCTTCAGGAATTCACGAGAACGCAGCGTTTTTTCGCCCGCTGGAGTTGACGATTTTCGCCAATCCCTAAGACTGAGTGTTCACCGGGCGAACCGCCCCTGTCGAGAATTGGTCTGCTCTGAAAGCCACGCAGCTGCGTTCGCTCGCGGAGTCTGATTCTCGCGAACGAGGGAAGTCGTGATGCCAGACTCCCGATTACAACTCAAGGACCGTCCATGATTCGCGTCGCCATTCTCGGAGCCACGGGGTACACCGCCTACGAGTTGATTCGTCTGCTGCTTCGTCATCCGCAGGCCCAGGTGACTGTCGTCACCAGCCGGAGCGAAACATCGCACATCACGCAGGTCCACCCGGCACTTTATGGGCGGCTCGACCTGAAGCTGGAGAACCCGACGCCAGAAGAACTGGCAGCGCGGGCCGATGTCTGCTTCTGCTGCCTGCCGCATGTCGCCAGCATGGAGACGGTGCCGAAGCTGTTGTCGGCCGGACTGAAGGTCATCGACCTGTCGGCGGACTACCGCCTCAAGGACCCCGGCGTCTATGAGACGTGGTACAAGCACGTGCACACCGATCCGACGCGGCTGGGAACGACGGTCTACGGTCTGCCTGAACTGTTTGCCAGTCGCATCGCCGGACAATCGCTCATCGCGAACCCGGGCTGCTACACCAGCACATCGATCCTCGCCCTGGCACCGCTACTGGATGCGAAGCTGATCGAGCCGACGGGCATTATCATTGATGCCAAGAGCGGAGTCTCCGGCGCGGGGAGGACTCCCAAGACCAACATTCTGTATGCCGAATGCAATGAGAGTTTTTCCGCTTATTCTGTCGGTGACCATCGCCATACGCCCGAGATCGAGCAGGTCCTGACGGAATCGAGCAAGCAGAAGGTCGATGTGATCTTCACGCCCCATCTCGTCCCGATGGATCGCGGCATCCTGGCCACGATCTATGCGACCCCCAGGGGAACGGTGACGCAGGCCCAGCTGCTGGAGGCGATGCGGAAGTTCTATACCGGCAAACCATTCGTGCGCGTCGTCGAGCATCTGCCTCGCACCAAGGATGTCTCGTTCACCAACTACTGTGATATTACTGCTCGAGTCGTCCGTGGAAAGGTGCTGGTCTTCGGGGCACTCGACAACCTGATCAAGGGGGCCTCCGGCGTCGCCGTGCAGAACTTCAACCTGATGTGCGGATTCCCCGAGACAACCGCACTCGAGGCCTAGGGTAGAGTGGAACTTCGCATAGAATCGCGGCACAATCTCGACAGCTCTCCACTGACATTCCCACCTGACGCACTTCTCTCCTTGGATTACCTCGATGGATCTCCTCACAACGTTGTCCGGCTCGCTGATGGAAGGCTTCTTTCCAGCGGGGTGGGATCTGGCCAGGATCGATGCCTGTGTTGATCCCGATCCCACCACGATCACCGAGCGACAGAAGTGGTGGCATCCCAAGTTTCAGCCATTTCCCTGCAAGACGCTGGCCGACTTCGACGCTTACATGGGCCATGAAATCGCCCAGCTGATCCGTCGTACTCGTGATGCCGGGCAGAAGCTGGCGATGATCCTCCCTGTCGGACCGATGGGGATGTACCGGTGGGCGGTCTACTTTCTGACGGAGTGGGGCGTCTCGTGCGACCATGTCCATGGTTTCAACATGGACGAATGGAGTGACGCTCAGGGGAACACGCTTCCCTCCGATAACCCCGGAGCATTTCAGTATGCGATGGAACACGCCTTCTACGGACCGCTGGGGAAGCTGACCGTCCCGAAGAAGCAGCGGCACTTCGCCACCAAGAAGGTACTTCCCACCTATGGCGATCGCATCGGAGAGCTGAAGGCTGCGGGAGCCCAGCTGTCGGTGGCGTTTGGAATCGGCCGCGTCTGTCACATCGCGTTCTGGGAGCCTCACTTTGCTGCCGAGTTCAAGAGCGAAGCCGAGTGGAAGACACAGACGCACCGCCTGGGAGCAAAACTGCACCCGCTCACCGTGGAGCAGAACGCGATCACCAGCTTCAAGAGCCGGACGACACTGGTCCCGGCCTTTGCCAACACGATCGGGCCAGCTCTGTTCCTGAACGCCGACTACATCATCGGTGGGGCCGACGGTTCGCTCGGTCGCGGCATGATGTGGCAGGGATTAAGCCTGTGGATGACGCTGCGGCATAAGCCGACATCGTGGATTCCCTCGACCTACATGCCCACTCAGCCGGGCCGTCTCTTCTTCCTTGAAGAACTGGCCGGACCGCTGGTGGCTGAGTGCAATTGATCGAACGGGACGAGGTCGACTGCAAATTACAGGACGGTCGACCTCGTTCACCTTTCCATCTCAATACGAGAGAATCAGTCGCAGGACGGCCGTGGAGGGGAAATCGGTCTCCCCGGGAGTCGACAGATATTCGAGTCGCCGGGAGAAGACATACCCGGCTTCGAATTGCCAGCTGAGCGCTGCGGGGGTCTTGTTTTCGATCCCTAGTAACAGCTGATAGTCGCTGTATGTGGCGACATCGTCCTGTCCATTGGTGCGCTGAAAGGCCCACGAGCCCCCTCCCAGTTCGCCCGTCGCGTAGACCCAGCGTTCACGCTCCTCGTTATGCGAGTAGCGATAGCCGATCCGAGGCTTGGGGAACATGATGTCGAACTTCACATCATCAGTCGGCGTCCAGATGAAACCAGCGGCGGGGAGAGCAGTGATGTCCTGGCGATCCAAATATACAAAGCCACCCGCCAACTGCAGCTTCTGTGACCAGCGATAAAACACGAGGCCGCGTCCCATCATCCGGAAGGCATGCTGCGTGGCCTTCAAATCACTAAACACACTGGGGACCGCAGCCAGCTGAATCATCCAACGATCATTGATGGGAATGAATGCGGTCACGTCTAACGAGAAGTCATACAGATCGGGCGGCAGGTCAGTAGAGGCCGGGGCCGAGACGAAGTGAATCCCCGCACGCGGCGTGACGAACAGGAACGGCCAGCGGGCAAACTTGAACGTCTGCTTCGCATCAATACTGGTGACCCCCAGGCTTTCCGTCCCAGCTGTCAATGTCTGGGCTACGAACGTGAACTTGTGTAGCTCGACCCAGGGCTGGTCCTCCAACGGAAGTTCCTCCTCGGGACGATCGACGCTGGAACCGCGCCAGTCCCCTTCATCGGATTGAACGTCCTGTCCATCAGGATCTTCGCCCTCATAGGCGGAGTCATCGAGTGGGTACTGGACGGGAATTGTTTCCAGAAGGTTGCGGCGGGAGAACCGCTCGGACGCTTCCCACGCCCCGTTCGTTTCTTCAGGCACACTATCTTCGGTCATCTCTTCTTCGGCAGCAGTCCCACCCTTGAGTGTGGCGCCAGACCGAGCAGGCGACTGAAATTGAAAGGCTTCCTCGGCCACTTCGGCAGGTGCTGCCGCTTGATCATCGGAATATTCAACGATACTGCCCTCAGGATCCCTGGCCATTATCCGGCCCGGCCCCACGATCTCCACCCCCAGAAGGAGTAGGAACGCAGCAATAATGCGTTGATAAGACAAGAGTTGCGCCTTACTCTCAAGTCCGGAACGGTTGGCGCCTCTGGAGAACAGAGGCGGAGACAGGGCTCGGGATAGCAGCCGATGCAATTCGGGGTCAAGGCGGAAATTGAGCGATTGTTCGCCCCAGGCTGGTCACACGGACGCTTCGCTCCCGGCTCACCATTTCGATATATATGAATCTGGACTTCTCCTTACTCCTCTCCGGACCCGGTGCATGCCTCGGCGATCCCGAACTCGTGGTGGTCTTCCCGAGTGGCTCAGCCAGACCGAGTTGCCGGTATTTGTCGTCGACTCTCGGCGGGTGGTTCTGTTCTTCAACCGCGGCTGTGAGCAACTCACCGGCTGGACTGCGGGTGATCTGATCGGCAAGGTCTGTGAGGTTCATTCTGACGGAGCAGCGGACCAGGTCACAACGCTGCTCTCAGCGCTCTGCCCGCCCGTTCACCCTGCTCCGACCTCGAATCGAGTTCATGTTCTGACCCACGAAGGGGAGAGTCTCGATCTGGTAGCCCATTTCTTTCCGCTCCCGCCGATCGTACTGGAGGCCGAAACACCAGCCCCGCTGCGGTGGCTCGGCGTCCTCGCCCAGCGGACTGCTGCGATTTCCGTCGCACCGATCTCAGCGGAGTCGGAACTCCATGCCGAGCTTTCGACGCTCAAGTCCGATCTGCGCAAACGATATTCGTTGACCCAGGTGATTGCGACCGAGTCGGCAATGCGTCGGATTCTCGCCCGTTTACAGCTGGCCGTCACTCAGCATGTGACGATCGCTTTCAGTGGCTCACCGGGAACTGGTCGGGAACATCTGGCCCGTGCTGTTCACTACGCGGGTGAGAACCGTATCCGTGCATTTGTTCCCGTCGACTGCCGTCTCCCCGCAGAAGCATTGAGCGAGATCCTGGACCGGCTGAGTACGCCAGACAAAGTCGACCTGCCGATTCCCGTACTCCGTGTGGGAGCCGTGCTGCTGCAACATGTCGAAAGCCTGCCACGGGAATTGCAGGAGTCGCTGATCAGGCGTGCCGACCTTGACCCCGGGCCACATGCCATCCGCTGGATGATGTCGGCGGATTCCCCCTTCGATTCGCTGGTCGACTCAGGCCTCATGCTCCCGGAGTTTCGCGATCGTTTTGGCGTCCTGGAAGTCGTGCTTCCAACTCTGCGTGATCGTCCAGCAGATTTGGCACTCCTCGCTCAGCATGCCCTTGAAGAGTGTAACTCCGGCTCTGAAAAGCAGCTGACGGGTTTCAGTCCCGATGTCTGGAGGGAGTTCCAAGCCTATAACTGGCCTGGCCAACTCGATGAGCTCTTCGCCGTGGTTCGAGAGGCGCATGCCGCGAGCACGGGGCCGGTGGTCTCGTTTCCCGACCTCCCCTTTCGCTTTCGAGCCGGAAAGGACGCCCAGACAGTCAGCCCTCCATTTCCGGTCCAGCAGATTTCGCTCGACGATCTGCTTCTAAAAGTCGAGAAAGAACAGTTGCTGGCTGCTCTGGAACGCTCGGGCGG
Source organism: Planctomycetaceae bacterium (assembly GCA_947479075.1). Classification (GTDB taxonomy): domain Bacteria; phylum Planctomycetota; class Planctomycetia; order Planctomycetales; family Planctomycetaceae; genus TH-plancto1. The sequence goes on along the minus strand of CANJZR010000007.1, from coordinate 5,137 downwards.
CAGTAAGCAGTTGGCCGCTGAGTTCCTGGGAATTCCCCGCGCCAAGCTCTATCGCCGGATGGAAGCCCACGGGCTCTGGAAGCCGAACGAGCCGTCCGAGTCTCCCCCCTGATCGCTGGCCGGAAGAATGTTCGGTTTGACAGCCCTGCTCTTTCAAGACACACTTGATGTATGGCCGCACGTAAATTCCACCCCTGTGACACTGTCACTCAGTATCCCCGGTTTTTCCGGGCACTGGTCCGGGTGATGCTGTGCCTCAGCCTGTGGAGCGGCCCGACTCCGATCCTGCATGCCCATCATAAAACGGGTCAGGTCATCGACAATAATCCGGATCTGGCACAACATGTTCACATCTGTCACAGCCATGACGACTGTGACTATTGCCAGCACTGGCACATGCACTTCGTACTCTGGGGACAGGTGCAGCCTGACTCAGACGATTCCGAATCAGTCCCTCCCTCTCCACCCGTGAGAGATGTGCAGTCGGAATTCGCGGTCGCCCTGAGTGCCACCGGCGTGCATGCCGAACTCGCGCGGGCCGAGGCCCAATTCTGGTCGTTCGACTTGATGGGACTGGCCGCAGATTTCGCACTGCCCACGCGTAAAGAGGTCGCTCTCGATCGAGCCCCACTCGCGTCTTATGACAGCCAGGTCGCAGCCAGCCATGATGTCGCGCGGTTGCTGATGGTCGTACGTTGCTGATCACGCCGTGACCGGCTGCAATTTTAATCGTTCCGTTTCTGCCCGGCTTCAGACCGGTTGCCTGTGAAATCGCGAACGCTGCCCGTATCTGCTCCCATTTCCAGAGCACGCTTCTGTTAGAGAAGGTTTGGCCATGAGATCCCGTATCTGGTCCTCGCTGCTATTTCTCACGGTGTTACTCGTCGGTTCCGCCGCTGTCTGGCACTTCTGGAACTCCAAGTCTGCGCCCTCGGTGGAAGCAGCTGTGGCGGCTACATCGGGAATGTCCCACCCGGGAGTCGTCGAGCTGACGGCTGAAAAAGCCACAGCTGTCGGCATTCATGCCGTCCCCGTCCAGAAGCATTCCATCCGTCTGACTCGGACTGTCCCCGGTCGCATCCAGTATGACGACACGCGGCATGTGGCGCTCAAGGCCGCCACGACGGGGTCGCTGATCGAGGTGAAGGTCAAACCCGGAGACTCCGTGGGGGCGGGCCAGGTTCTGGCCATTCTGAGCAGCCCCGAGGTCGGAACCGCCCGGGCGGATGTCCTGATTCGTGAGAACGAACTGAAGCTCGCCCAGTCTGACCTCGACTGGGCCAACTCCACATCTGAAGGACTCAAGACGATTGTGGAGGCGATCGAGCAGCGCAAGTCCGTCGATGAGATCCGCAAGATCCTTCAGGACAAATCGGTCGGAAAAAGCCGTGACACGATGCTGAGTGCTTATTCACGTTTCCTGCTGGCCGATGCACTGGCCAAGAGCCTCTCCTCGGCGGGAAGCAACGGAGCCCTGTCCGGGCGTCAGGTGGCGGAACGACAAAGCGCCTTTGAGTCCGCAGAAGCCTCGCTCAAGGCCACCGCCGAACAGGAAACTTACGATGCCCGCCGCATTGTGACCCAGGCCAAGAATGCTTTCGAACAGGCACAAAACACTCTGAAGATCAGCCAGCAACACCTGGTCACCCTGCTCGGTTATGAAGAGCCGGAGATGAGTAACCACCAGAGTAAGGCGACCGAGCGACTCTCGCATGTCGAGGTCCGGGCCCCTTTCCCCGGTACCATTGAACAGAAGCTGTTTTCTAACTCGGAGCGAGTTCAACTGGGAGACACGCTGTTCGTGCTGGCCGATACGACTCAGATGTGGGTCGCCGCCAATCTTCGGGACGGCGAGTGGTCGGCCACGACGCTCCAGGCGGGAGATAAGGTCATGGTGACCTCGCCCGCGATGCAGGGACGTGAGTTTCCGGCTTCGGTGTACTACATCGGACGTGAGGTCTCGACCCAAACCAATGCGGTCCCCCTGGTCGCCACGATCAGTAATGCCGATGGGAGCTTACGTCCCGGACTGTTCGTGCGAGTGCTGCTGCCGCTGGCAGAATCACGCGAAGTCCTGGCCGTTCCCGAGTCGGCCGTGTGCGAGCACGACTCCAAATGCTTCGTCTTTGTGAAGACGGGTGAACGCACTTTCAAGCAGGTCTTCATCGAGAGAGGTGTCCGCGAAGACGCCTGGGTTGAGGTGAAATCGGGACTCACTGGAGGTGAGTCCGTAGCGGATCACGGTGCTTTTGCATTGAAGTCGGAACTGCTGCTGGAACGCGAGGAATGAGTGACCGGACGCCGCTGCCACAGGGCAGCGGCGTGAAGAGTGACTCTGTTTTCCCTCGTCAGCTTCCTGCTTGTCCCACGCTCAAGGCATTCCCTGATGCTCACCTCACTCATCGACCTGTCGCTACAGAACCGCTTTCTGGTCATCACGCTGACACTGTTGATGGCAGTCGCGGGAATCAGTGCCGCGATCAACCTGCCCATCGACGCCGTCCCGGACATGACCAATGTCCAGGTCACGATCATGACCGATGCCGGGGCACTCTCTCCACTTGAGGTGGAGCGTTATGTCACCAATCCGATCGAAATGACAATCGGACGAGCGCCACGCGTCGAACAGGTTCGCAGCGTCTCCAAGTTCGGGATCTCCGTCGTCACACTCGTCTTCGAGGAAGGGACCGACATCTATTGGGCCCGACAGGTAGTCTCCGAACGATTGACGAACGCCGCTTCAAAAATCCCTCCGGGTTTCGGTCGCCCCGAGATGGGACCACTCACTACGGCGCTCGGAGAAATCCTGCAGTTCGAGGTCCGCGGCCAGGGCTACACGCCGATGGAGCTGCGTACGATTCTCGAGTGGGATGTCGCACCGAAGATGCGTGAGGTCAAAGGTGTCACCGAGATCAACACGCACGGCGGCTACTACAAGACCTACGAAATCCGTCCCTTCCCCGATCGTCTCACCAGCAACGGCATCACCTTCGACGACCTGTTCAAAGTGGTCTCCGAGAACAATACCTCGGCGGGAGGAGGTTACTTTGTTCATCACGATGAACAACGTTTCATCCGCGGACAGGCTCTGCTGGAGAACATGGACGACATCCGTTCGATCGTCGTCCGACGGGACGAGAATGGCACTCCCCTGCTGATTCGCGATGTCGCGGATGTCGTGGAGGCCCCCATGACGCGCCAGGGCGCGGTCACTCGCGACGGACGGGGCGAAGCGGTCACCGGGCTCGTGATGATGCTGGTTGGCGAAAACTCTCGACGTGTCGTAGAGCGAGCCAAGGCCCGGATCGCCGAGATCGAACCGACGCTCCCCGCCGGAGTCACGATTGAGATCATTTACGACCGGGCCGACCTGATCGGCCGCACGCTGCACACCGTGGTCAAGAACCTCGTCGAAGGGGGAGTGCTGGTCATCGTCGTGCTGCTCTTCATGCTGGGATCATTCCGGGCCGGAGTGGTGGTCGCCTTGGCGATTCCGCTGTCGGTCCTGTTTGCGACGAACCTCATGCATACCTTCGGCATCACAGCCAGTCTGATGAGCCTGGGGGCGATCGACTTTGGCCTGATCGTCGACTCGTCGGTCATCATGATCGAGAACTGCATTCACCGCCTGACGCATAATCCCGAGGGGCGAAATCGCATCGCCGTCATTCGAGACGCGTGTATCGAAGTCCGCAAGCCGACGATGTTCGGCGAGTTGATTATCTCGATCGTCTACCTGCCAATCCTGATGTTGCAGGGAACCGAGGGAAAGCTGTTCCGACCAATGGCCCTGACCGTGCTGTTCGCGCTGTTTGGCTCGTTGATCCTCTCGATGACGCTGATGCCTGTGCTGGCCACGCTCGCGTTACCCAAGAAAATCTCGGACAAGGAAATCCTGCTCGTCCGCGTGATCAAGGCCGTCTATCGCCCCATTGTCATGCGAGCGGTCTCCCATCCCGCGATCACAACGCTGATTGCAATCTGCGTCTTCGCCATCAGTCTGCCCATCGCAGCCAATCTCGGTGGTGAGTTCATGCCCAAGTTGTCGGAAGGTGACCTGCTGATCGAGGCGAATCGCCTGCCGAGTGCCGCTCTCGAGGGAGCCATTGGCATGTCCGATAGCATTGAGAAACACCTGCTGAAGTTTCCGGAGGTCAAAACCGTCTTCTGCAAGACGGGCCGCCCCGAAATCGCGAACGACGTCATGGGTGTCCAGCAGACCGACGTGTGGGTCATTCTCAAGGATCCAACGACCTGGCCCAAACCAAAGACCCGTGATGAACTGGTCGAAGAGATGTCCGAAGTCCTCTACAAGAACGTCCCCGGCACGGTCTTCGCGTTCACGCAACCGATTGAAATGCGAGTCGACGAACTGGTGGCTGGCGTGAAAGCCGACGTGGCAGTCCTTCTGTACGGGGAAGACATGTCGATTCTGGGAACCAAAGCCAAGGAGATCGAACGAGTCCTCAAAGAGATCCCCGGCGCGGTCGATGTGAAAGCCGATTATCAGGCCAACCTGAGTACGCTCACGATCGTTCCACGGCGGGATGCCCTGGCACAGTACGGCATCGAAGCCCGGAAGGTCATGGATGTTGTCGCCTCTCTCGGTGGTCACGAGGTCGGCCTGATCTTCGAAGGCCGCAAACGGTTCCCGATCACCATTAAGATCCCTGAAGAGTGGCGGGGCAAGATCGAGATGCTTGAACAGCTGCCGGTCGCCTCCTCCAATGGGTCCCCTGTCCCACTGGTGGAACTGGCCGACATTCGGATCGAAGAGACTCCACCCAGTGTCGAACATGAATCGAATCGACGCCGGACCTTCATCGCGGCCAACGTACGCGGGCGCGATGTGGCCTCATTCGTTGAAGCCGCCCAGAAAGCTGTCGCGCAACAAGTCAAATTTCCCACCGGGTATGAGATCCGCTGGGGCGGCGACTTCGAGAATCTTCAATCGGCCAAGCAGCGATTGATGCTGATCACGCCAGTGGTGCTGCTGCTGATATTCCTGCTGTTGCACACCAGTCTGCATTCGGTGCAGCTCTCATTGCTGATCTTCCTGGCTGTGCCGATGGCCGCCTCGGGGGGCGTCTATGCACTCGCGATCCGAGACATGCCCTTCAGTATCTCGGCGGGCGTG